>CAYJDN010000126.1:1464-5991 GCA_964368925.1 uncultured Desulfovibrionaceae bacterium
TATCAAAAAACTTGTACCATTATCCACATATGAATATTTAAAGAGTATTAAAGATATAAGATGATATAGTGAATTAAAAGTAGTTGATACTCTGCCTACTACAGAGAATATGTTTTTTCTTTTTAAAAAATGTGCTAAAATATTTCAATTTATTATATTTTAAATTTGGATAAAAACCTTTAATGCAAAAGTAAACTTTTGAAAGGAAATAACACCAATGATATATGCTGGTATATTAGCAGGTGGCAATATTGGGAACAGAGATGCTATGCCTCTTCAATTTGGTCTTTTAGGTGAAAAACCTATTCTGATTCATACCTTAGAACAATTTATTTTAAATGGTAATATTGATCAGATTTTAATAGCTGTGCCGAAGGAATGGATAGTCCACACGGAAAGTCTAATTAATAATTACTATCCGGATTTAAAAATAAAAGTTATCGAAGATGGGGCAAATAAAAACTTATCTATTGTTCAATTTGCAAAGTATATAGATGGAATATATGGCGTAGAAGATGAAGATATAATTTTATGCCATGATGCTATACGTCCTTTTGTAACCCAAAGAATAATTGATGATAATATCGAAGCAGTTAAGCTACATAATATAGTAAATACCGTGGTGTTACCTGTAGATACCATGGTTCTCTCTGCGGAAAGGGAAGTTATTTCAGCTATGCCGGAAAGAGGTACAGTTTTAGCAGAACAGACCCCTCAAACATTTAAGCTAAAAGTTATGAAAGAATTGATTGAGCGAATAAATATCGAAGATATACAAAAAATTGATGATGCTGCCAAAATGTTTTTTAATTATGGGCAAAGTGTACATTTAGTATGGGGAGAGTATTCCAATATAAAAATCGCAACATCTTATGATATAGAAGTGGCAAATGCCTTGCTAAGGGATAAGAAGAGCTTATGATTGGTAGAATTTATAGGTTGACCCAGGCTAAAAAAATAGAAATGTTTCAGCGAGAATTGACAGTTGGCGAAGATGATATAATTGTTCGCCCTACCTATTTGTCTATCTGTGCTGCAGATTTAAGATATTATTTCGGTCATAGAAATAAAGAAGCCATGGCAAAAAAATTGCCTATGGCCTTAATTCATGAAGCTGTAGCAATGGTTTGCTATGATCCCCAAAAACAATTTAAAAAGGGGCAATCAGTCGTTCTTATTCCTAATATACAAGGACAAGGATTTGCAGAAATAAAGGCAAATTACAGACCTACAAGTACATTTCTATCTAGCGGAAAAGATGGTTTCATGCAAGACTTAATCTCCATCAATAGAGATCGAGTAGTGCTGGTGCCCAGTAATGTTGATCAGGTTCAAGTATATGCTTTGTCAGAGTTGTTGAGTATAGCTTATAATGCCATATCCGGATTACCACGCTCGCCCAGGGGAGCTTTATGTGTTTTTGGCAATGGCAGTGTTGGTTTCGTTTGTGCTTTAGCATTGAAATATACATATCCTAATTTGCCATTGATAGTTATTGGCACTAATCCTCATAAATTACAATATTTTTCTTTTGCGGATGAGAGGTATATGTTTGATTCAATTCCTCCAACTTTAAGTTTCGACATGGCTTTTGAGTGTGTTGGTGGCGCCGGGGTTGAAGATGTTTTTGATGAAATCATCGACCATATACTACCGCAAGGTATAATTGCACTTTTAGGCGTAAGTGAAAATCGTATACCTATTAATACGCGCCTTATTTTAGAAAAAGGGCTTACTATTTGCGGATACAGCAGAAGTGAAAAAGAAGACTTTGAGGCTGCCGTTAAACTTATATCAGAGTATCCTGAAGTAGCCATGAGAATATACACTATAATTTCAAGAACTATAGATGTAAAATCCATATCTGATTTAATGCTAGCATTTGAACAAGCCCAGAATGCAGATTTTAAAACTTTGATGAATTGGAAAGTATAGAAACAATATATTTAATATCTTCCGTGCTTAAATTACTACTGCAAGGGATATTTACTACATTGGCCGCATAGTATTTTGCTTTTTCTATTTTAAATGATTGACAATTTAGATATGGTTTTTGCTCATGTATAAGCCCCCAAATAGGACGAGATTGTACATTGTTTATTGATAAGAGATTTATTATTTCATCTTTATTACTGCCTTTTTTTGAGTTGCAAAGTAAGGCGTAAAACCAATAATTTGGACGGATATTATTCTGAAAAGGAAGCAGTTTTAATTTGGTAATATTTGTAAGCATTGTTTTATAATTAGCCTTTTTTATTTCTATAAAGTTTTCCAACTGCTCTAATTGAGCTAGCCCTAGGGCTGCTTGCAGATTTGTCATTCTATAGTTATAACCAATATCGTCATGGGTATAGTATATTTCGTCAGATTTGGCCTGTGTAGTAAGATGCTTAGCTTTTGCCAACATTTCATAATTATTTGAAACAATCATCCCGCCACCACCGGTAGTGATTATCTTATTGCCATTAAAAGAATAAACTCCGATATCGCCTATAGTACCTAAATATTTGCCTTTTAAAACTCCGGCATTATAGTAAGTTCCTAATGCTTCAGTGGCATCTTCGATAACCTTTAAATTGTACTCTCTTGCGATAGCGATAATGTCTTCCATATTGGCTGCATTGCCGAAAACATGTACTACAACTATTGCTTTAATATGCTTACGAGTACTCGTATTGATTAATTTTCCTTTTTCAAAAACGCACTTACTCTGACAAAAAGTTCTTAATTTTTGAGGGTCTATTGTTAATGTATCATCACAATCCATAAATATGGGATCTGCACCTATATATTTTACCGGGTTTACAGCAGCAATAAATGTCAAAGCAGGTACGATGACCTCGTCATCCCTACTCACATCACATAAGAGCAATGAGATATGAATCCCTGCTGTACCACTTTGACATGCTATAGCTCCTTTAGATAATACATAATTAGATATGTTTTTTTCAAATTCGGTTATAAAGGATCCTGCGGTTGAAACCCATTCAGTATCGACTGCAGATGTTACATATTTCAGCTCATTTCCCTTGAAATTAGGAACAGATAGTGGTATAAATTTACTCATATTAAATATCCTTTAAAAAGATAGTCTGGCTTTATTTAGATTAAATTGCTTTTCTGCTTTAAGGTATAGTTGTTTTTCAATATATAATTTGATTGATTATAACATAATTGTATTATAGTAGTTAGATATCCCTATGTCAATATTTTTTTACTAGTATTATCAATACTTATTAAATAATTACATTGAAATTTTTTTAAAACTTAGCGTATTATAGCAATACAAGAATTAATCGCATATATTGTTGCCTTAAATATATGGCGTTTAATAATTCTAAATATATGAGCTGAACTGAACAAAATTAGGAGATTATGCTATAAATGTTTGTTAGTTTGCAGGGAGGATTGCTTCCGTTGGCATTGTTAAAATAATCTATATATTAATTACTTTTATGAATATACTACTACATAATTTGATTCCTAATTTTATTGCCGTTAATCATATAGCAACAACATATCCTGCCACTCACTTTAATAACATTGAGTAATCGCTAATGTAGTAATAGTCATTGCTTTATGGAAAATAATTGGGGTTATTTTTAGAGGTTGTTTAATTTATCTGCAAAAAACATCGATATATAAACCAACTACAAATTATCATTAGTAGTCATCCCTAGCGATTAAAACCAGAGATGATTAGGGGTATAAAACACATGAAAACCATAATCCTAGCCGGTGGTATGGGCACCAGAATATCCGAAGAGAGCCATTTAAGGCCTAAGCCGATGATTGAAATTGGCGATAGGCCGATTATTTGGCATATTATGAAGTATTATTCTAGCTTTGGTTTTAATGATTTTATTATTTGCTTAGGCTATAAAGGGCATATAATTAAGCAATTTTTTGCCGATTATTATTTGCATATGTCGGATATAACTTTTGATTTTACCGCCGAAAACAATGCTATAATTCATCAAAATATTGCCGAACCTTGGAAAGTAACCTTGGTTGATACCGGCTTGCATACCCAAACTGGCGGGAGAATTGCCCGGGTTAAAGATTATTTGGAAAATGAACCCTTTATGCTAACCTATGGTGATGGTTTAAGTGATGTGGATTTAAATCAGCTAATCAAACATCATCAAGAACAGCAAAAAATAGTTACCTTAACAGCGGTGCAGCCGGGAGGGCGTTTTGGAGTTTTAAAAATTGATGAGCAAACTAATCAGCTAACCGGCTTTTTGGAAAAAAGCAAAGAAGACGGTGGCTGGATAAATGGTGGCTTTATGGTATTAAGCCCGCAAATATTTAACTATCTGGACGGGGATAGCTGTGTTTTTGAAGATGCCCCCATGCGTACTTTGGCTCAAAACGGACAATCGGCTGCCTATAAGCACAATGGCTTTTGGCAATGCATGGATACGCAAAGAGATAAAGATACCTTAACCAAGGCTTGGGAAAGCGATAAAGCTCCTTGGAAAATTTGGTAGGATTTACTGCCGAAAGGAAAAATGAACTATGAGC
>CAYJDN010000127.1:0-5971 GCA_964368925.1 uncultured Desulfovibrionaceae bacterium
TAATTCTTTATCTCCTTATCCACTTTTTGTTTCTATAGATCAAGAAGGGGGAATGGTGCAAAGAATTTCTTCTAAGAATGGCTTTGAAGATTATCCTTCAGCCTATGATTTAGGGAAGCAAAGTGTTGAAAATACAAAACATTCTGCGGATAAATTAGGGAAAAGATTGCATGCTTTAGGTTTTAATCTTAATTTTGCGCCTGTGGTTGATGTGCATAATTCAAAAAGTTTGGGAATAGGGAAATATGAACGTGCTTTCCATGAAGATGTGAATGTAATTGCTGAATATGCTTTAGTTTTTAGCACATCTATGAAAGAAAATTCTATTATTCCTACTTTGAAACATTTTCCAGGTCACGGTAATGCAACAAATGATACTCATGATGGTTTTACCGATATTACAAATACTTGGAATGAAAATGAACTCCTTCCTTATAAAAAAATATTCGCACAAGCTTATGATGGAATGGTGATGACAGCTCATGTTTATAATGCAAATTTTGATAACAAACCTGCAACATTATCTTACAACATTATTACAAAATTATTGCGTGAAGAGCTTGGTTTTGAGGGACTTGTTACAACTGACGATATGCAGATGAAAGCAATTTCAAATTCTTATAGTCTTGAAGAAACGCTATTGCTTGCTATCAATGCTGGTGTTGACATCATGCTTTTTGGGAATAATCTAGAATATGATCCAAATTTAGTGTTAAAACTGCATTCTACAATGCTAAAACTTTATGAAGATGGGAAAATTTCAAAGGAAAGAATTGAAGAATCGTGGTTTCGCATTAAAGAAATGAAGCTGAAATATCTTATTGAATCTTAAAAATTAAATCATATATTAGGAGAGCATATGCTTACATTTATTGGAAAAATTAAAACGCCTTATAATAGTTTAGAGGAATGTCCAAAATTTATTGATGAAAATGGCCCTATGTGCGAATTAATTTTGGAAAAAGAATATGAATTAGGCTTGTTTGGACTTGAAAAAGGACATAGAATCTTAGTGCTCTATTGGTTTGATACTAAGTTTGAAAATGAATTGCTGCAAAAAAGACGTGGGAATGGTAAAGAGCTTGGAGTCTTTGCCTTGCGTTCGCCCTTACGCCCGAATCCTATTGCTGCAGCTGTCGTAACAATTGAAGATATAAAAGAAAATATTGTCTATGTTAAAGGTTTTGATTGCTTAAATGGCACTAGATTACTTGATATTAAGCGTGAAATGACCGACGAAGAAGCAGCAAAAGTCTTTTTAGAAGATGAGCAAATGCTCAAATAAACTACATTATATAAATAATTCTCTTTTGTGCAAAAGCAAAAGTCTTATAGCGTATAGTAAGACAACAAATCAATCATATACATTTTGCAAGAGCTAAATCTTTCCATTTGCCTGTAAAATCAGGAGATTTATGCTCTTGCTTCATGTGCCAATGAGCATTTTTTTTTCCTTCTGCACCAAAATTAATCGTTCTTTGCCCAAATTTATTATTGATAGTATCAAGGGCGGCCATTAATGCTTCTGATTTGTGCTTTTCTTGTGTATTTTCTTGGGTATAGGTCAAAAGCGAAGCTTGATAATTATTTGCTTTTGCTAAGTCAAAAAGCATTATTCCAGCTTTGGAATATTTATGCTCGCTCTTGTATATTTTCTCTAAACCTAACTTGACGCAATGCAGAAAAGTTCTTGTATCAGCTGTGGGTGTGTGAAGATTGAATTGAAAACTTGGAGCATAAAGTCTTGTAATTATTTGCTTGTCGAATTGTTTTGGTGTGCGTATATGTATTTCTATGCCCTGAGCAAGCATGTTTTCTTTGCGTAATTTCTGCGCCGCCTTTGTTGCAAAGTGAGAAAGCGCTTCTTCTAAATCGCTCTTTTTATTTATTCTTTTTGCAAAAGAACGTGATGATAGTATGCTTTTTCTTGGCTTATTTTCATCTATACTAAGACTATGCAAGTCGGTGGCAGGAATGCCTCTAAGTTCAAGCACAGTATTCCAACCGCTTATAGTTAAATTTTTACGCACCCAACTATCGTCCATTCTTTGCAATTGTAGGGCATTGTTTATGCCTTTATTCTGTAATTTCTTTGCTGATTGTCTGCCAATTCCCCACACTTCGCCAACAGGAATATTTGCTAATATTTTTTCAAAATCCTTACTCTTTATATCAAGAAAATAAAGCCCATTCTGTTTTTTAGCTAAATAATTTGCCAGTTTAGCTAGAGTTCTTGTTTGCGCTAGGCCAATAGAAACTTGAATGCCAAGCCAAGTATGCACACGTTCACGAATTTTCCTTAGCACTTCTTCTTTATTTAATATCATAATGTTGTTAAAATTCAAAAAAGCTTCATCTATTGAATATTGTTCGACTTCTTCGCAAAAACTTTCTAAAATCGTGATCATTCTTTGTGAAATATCGCCATAGAGGGCATAATTTGACGAGAAAACAGCAACATTATGTTTTTTTAACAAGGCCTCTACCTTAAAATAAGGCACAGCCATATCAATTCCTAATGCTTTTGCCTCTTTTGAGCGTGCAACAATACAGCCATCATTATTCGATAAAACAACAAGGGGAATGTTTGCTAAATCAGGGCGAAAAATTTTTTCACACGAAGCATAAAAATTATTAGCATCAACGAGGGCATAATACATATTTTTTTTATTTTCCTTTATAAAAACGAATAGATAGTACTTATAAGCTCTCTATAAAAGCGAATGAATCACATTTGTAACTACTCCCCAAATATGTATACATTCTTGATCGCTTATGTCGATTTCAGGATAGTCAGGATTTTCAGGAGCAAGGAAAATCCTATCTTTTCGTTTTATAATGCGCTTTACAGTAAGCTCGCCATTCACAGCCGCAATGACAATTCTTCGGTGTAATGGCTCATAAGATCGATCTACAATGAGCAAATCGCCATCATTAATAGAGGCATGAATCATAGAATCACCATGCGCTCGCAAAAAGAAAGTTGCCGCTTCATTTTTTATAAGATAGTCGTGCAAATCAAGCTTCTTATCTAAATAATCGTCAGCAGGTGAGGGAAAACCCGCCGCTACTTGAGAAAGAAATAAAGGAATTGATTTCTTTTCTTCACATTCTGTGGCTATAGCTAGAAATTCTAGGTTTTTATTAAGGATTAATTTCTTCATAAGTGAAGTTTAGCAAATTTAATAAAAAACATCAAGAAGATTTAGCAAATTTGAAAAATATATCTTGCCAATCTATTATAAAAAAAGCGCTCTATATACTATTTTTAATAGTGCTAGAGCGCTTTGTTTTCAATTTGTCTAGTTGTGAACATGGCCGTTTTATGAAGTACTTATCATATTTGCCTTATGTTTTGCCTAGTTTTGTTACTAAATTTATTGAGCAAGTCTTGCCTTTAAATCTTTGAGGATTTCTTCAGCAAGGGCTTTGCCATCGGCTTTCATTTCTTCGTCCATTTCTCTTTCAAGCCCAAGCAAAGTTTCATGTACTTTTTCATTTGGTTCAAGCGCATCTGCCAAGCTCATATAAGCATGTGCTTTTATAAAATCTTTTTCAACGCCTTCTCCTCGTCCATACATAAGTGCAAGGAAGAAGAATGCGCTTGGGAAGCCTTGATGCGCAGCAAGAGAATAGTAATGTGCTGCTTTTTCAAAATTCTTTTCAACTTCGCCAACATAGAACATACGTGCTATATTGAATTGTGCGCCAATGTGGCCACGTTTTGCAGATTCTTCAAAATAATGCGCTGCTTTAACAATATCTTGCTCTGTTCCATCGCCTTTATAATACATAAGTGCAAGGTAATATTGAGCTTCTATGAAATTTTGCTCGGCGGCAAGGCTAGCATATTCAAAAGCTTTTGCAAAGTTTTGTTCAACGCCTTCGCCAGTAAGGTATAGACGAACAATATTATTTTGAGCTTCGCCAAGGCCTTCTAAAGCGGCTAATTCACAATATTGGAAGGCTTTAACTACATCTTTTTCAACGCCAATGCCAAGAGCATACATGCTTGCAAGATTATAGAGGGCTCTTGCATCCTTTTGAGCTGCCGCAAGTTCATAATATTCAATAGCTTTTTTATAACTTTGGAATACTCCTTCGCCTGAATAGTACATGTAAGCAAGATTGTATTGCGCTGTAACATCGCCTTGTTCTGCGGCAAGTCTATAGTATTCCACAGCTCTTGAAAGATCTTTTGGAACACCATTGCCCCATTGGCAAAGTTCAGCTGCTGTGAGCTGGGCTTCAATGATGCCTTGGTCAGCGGCAAGTGTGTAGAATGCTAGTGCTTTTTCAAGATCTTCTATAACACCTTCGCCTTGAGCATACATGCTTGCAAGATAATATTGTGAGGTAGCATTGCCTTGTTCAGCTGCTAAAGTGAAATATTTGAAAGCCTTATCAAGGTCTTTTACTTCTTCTTTCTTGTAGTAGAGAAGCGCAAGGTTATATTGTGCATGCACAAGGCCTTGATCTGCTGCTTTAGTGTAATATTCTATAGCCTTACCAAGATCAGCTGTTACACCTTCGCCAAATTGGTACATAGTGGCAAGGCTAAATTGCGCTTCAACTTCTTGCGCTTTAGCGGCTAAGCTATAGTATTGAAAGGCTTTTTCAAAATCTTGTTCTACTTGATCGCCTTTATGAAAGCACCTTCCAAGATGTAATTGTGCATCTACATCGCCTTGTTTTGCTAGAGCGTCGAGGATGAGCAGTTCTTCTTTTTCAATGGTGCGTGTGTTGTCAGACATAGTCTTGCTCCTAAGTGTAATACATATATTATGCTTTGAAATGTGAAATTATACAAAAAATGAAGAAAAATCAAGTTTGATAATTATAATTCTTTTTATCAAAAAAAATAAAAGCTTATGCTAAAATAGAAAGTTCCTATTGATAAGCTTTACATTAATTTAAAAATTTATTTTATGCTTTGAATTCCGATGGCCTCAAGATAAGTATTAACAATTTCTTTGCCTCCGAGGAAATTAATCATATTTGGCCACACTTTATCTATAGCCGCTTTTTTCCACTTTTCTTCATCTTCTACATCAATAATTTGCACGCCAAGATTTTTTAGTTCTTCTTGTGCCTTCATACCATGTGTGTATTGATAAACAAGAGTGAAAATTTGCGCATCTTTTGCTGCAGAAAAAAGTAATTTTTGTGTTTCTTCGTCTAATGACTCAAGAACTCCATCGCCAATAATGAGTGGTTGTAAGTGATAAGTATAGTGAATTTTAGAAATATATTTTTGATTAGCTTCATAAAATTTTACAGCTTGAAAAGTAAGAAAGCCAAGACATTGACCGTCGACTATTCCCGATTTCAAAGCATTATATGTATTATTCCAAGGGATTGGGATTGGATCAGCGTCCCACGATTTATAACTTTCTATAAAAACACTGTTGAGAGGGACACGAAATTTCATATTTTTTATATCTTCAATTTTTCTAATCGGCTTTTTTGAATTTGATATGTGTCTGTAATCATTATAAACCCAAGCAAGAATTTGAAAGGAGCTTTTTTCTACATAAGTATTTAATATTTCTTGGGCTTTTCCAGTTGTCCCTTTGATGACAAGATCTATGTTTTCAAATAGATAGGGTAGGGTTAGTACACCAAGTTCGGGTACGAAGGGTATAGTGTTCCCAACGCCAATAATAGCCATGTCTAATGTGCCAGCAGCCACATTTTGCACCATAACTGCTTCGTCGCCCAATATGCCATCAGGAAAAAGGGCTATTTCTATTTCTCCATGAGAGCGGCTTTCCACGATTTCTTTAAAACGCAGGCTAAAAGCGCCCATTTCACCCTTAAGAGGATCACCAAGTCCAATTTTAATAATTTGCTTTGCCTCTGCTATGAGTGGTGTCAAGCAAATTGAAATAAGCATAAGTAATGAGAGAACATATTTTATCATAACAAGTCCAAGAGCTTAGAGTTCAAACTAAAAAAAATAGATAAACTA
>CAYJDN010000128.1:0-5900 GCA_964368925.1 uncultured Desulfovibrionaceae bacterium
ATACGGGTTTCCAAAGGGACAGCCGTTCCTTTGGCCGTCGGAGACAAAAAAAAGAAAAATCTAATCCTAAAGATAAGCCTACATCTACCCCCCCAAAAAAAACGCTTAAAAATCTGCTTAAAAAAATATTTTGACAATGCTTATGATAATGGGTAAATTTTGATTAGTTATTAACAAGTGAGGAAAGGATTATGATTTTACTTGATGGAAAAGCGACTTCGCAGAAAATGCGTGACAGGTTAAAGGAAGAGTTACTATCTTCTAATGAGGGCAGAGCTCCGCATTTAGCGGTTATATTAGTTGGTGATGATCCTGCTTCACAGGTCTATGTGCGCAATAAAGAGAAAGCTTGTGAGTATGTAGGCATTCAATCTACGACCTATCGCATGCCTGCGGACACAAAACAAGAAGAATTGCTTAATCGTATACAAGTATTGAATATTGATGATACTGTAGACGGTATTTTATTGCAATTACCATTGCCTAAGGGTTTAGATTCTCAAGCTTGTATTGAGGCTATTAGTCCTTTGAAAGATGTTGATGGCTTGCACCCTGAAAATCAAGGCCGTTTAGCAGTTGGTTTACCGGGGATTCGTCCTTGTACTCCATCTGGTGTTATGAGTATTTTAGTTGAATATGGCATTGATATGGCTGGCAAGAATGTTGTAGTTCTTGGGCGTTCTAATTTAGTTGGCAAGCCGATTGCTGTTATGTGCGTGGCGGCTGATGCAACTGTGACTCACTGCCATTCCAAGACAAAAAATTTGAAAGCTATCTGTCGTGAAGCGGATATTATAGTTGCTGCAATTGGCAAACCGAATTTTATCACAAAAGATTATGTGAAAGAGGGCGTGATTATTGCAGACGTTGGTATTAACCGAACCGAAAATGGTTTAGTTGGCGATGTAGATTTTGACGATGTGAAAGATTTATGTCATGCGATTACGCCTGTGCCTGGTGGCATTGGGCCTATGACTATTGTTCAATTACTTGTTAATACGATAGCGGCGAAGAAATTGCGTGAAAAAGGCCAAAAAAATTCATCAAAAAATTCTGCGCATTTTCCCGTATAAATTTAACCAAGGAAATTGATTTTGGAAACTATAGGTCTATTAGCGGGTGGGGGAGCACTTCCTCGTTTAGTTGCAGAAGAGGCGAAAAAACAGGGCAGGCGTGTTATTATTTGTGGCTTTCATGGGCATACAGATGATGAATTACGTGAATATGCTGATGTTTTTGAAGTTATGCACATAGGGCAATTTTCCAAAGTTATTAAATATTTTCACTCACATAATGTACGTGAAGTTTGCTTGGTTGGAGCTATAAATAAGCCAAGAATATTAGATATTAAACCAGATTTACTTGCGACTAAAATTATTTTTTCTCTTGCTTCTAAGGGAGATGATTCTTTATTGAGAGCTGTATTAGATCAGCTTGAGAAAGAGGGATTATATATTGTTTCAGCGACAAAATTAGTTCCATCTTTGCTTGCGCCTAAGGGTGTCCTTACCAAGCATAAACCTGATGAATATATAAAAAATACAGCTAGATACGCTTTACCTATAATTAAAAGTTTGGGTGAATTTGATATGGGGCAATGTCTTGCTGTTAAGGAAAACATTGTTCTTGCTGTTGAGTGCATTGAGGGTACTGACGCTGCGATTAAGCGTGGCGGCGAGCTTGGAGCACGTGGTGATGCGCCATGTGTGCTTGTTAAAATGGTAAAAACTGGCCAAGATGAGCGAGTTGATTTGCCGAGCGTTGGATTGAAAACAATAGAAAACCTTATAGAATATAAGTATAAGGCACTGATTATTGAAGCAAATAAAACTTTATTTTTTGATAGTCAAAAGGCAATAGAACTAGCAAATAAAAATAAACTTATTATTTGGGCTATTGATAGGAATGAAATCCTTTAATATCTAGGAATTAAAATGGACACTAAAGAAAAAAATAAAGATTTTGAGGACTTGCAAGCAGAAAACCTAAAGCTTAAGCAAGAGCTTGAATTTTATAAAGCGGCTTTGAATGCACTTCCCAATCCAATTTTTGTGAAGAATAATGAAGCAGAATTTATATTTTTTAATGCTGCTTATGAAAGCTTTTTTGGTATAAATTCAGATGAGTTAATTGGTACTAAAGTTATTGAATCTAAATATTTGGACGATAAAGACAAATTTAGATACCATGTAGAAGATATAACTTTGCTTGAAACTCAAACGACAATAAAATATCAAGTCCCTTTTGCATTGGCAAGCGGTGATATTGTTCCATCTCTTTACTGGAGTTGTGGTTTTGCGACTGCGGATAATGCTAGAGGTTTGATTGGTGAGATTGTTGCAATAAAGCAGATTAGGGAACGTGAAGAAATGCTTATTCAAAGTGCAATTCGCAAAGAGAATAATGCAGAAGAAGAAAAAATTATTCAATTAAATGAAGATATAAAGCAATTCTTTAGAACAATCATAAATTATTATGATGGCGAAAGGGTTTTTGTTTTAGAATTTGACTATATAAAAAATAAGATGAATGCTTTGCTTCACCTCACAAAAGATGAATCTGCTGAAAACTACCAAGAATTTGTGATTGAAACTAAATTATCGGCTATAGGTAACTTCCTAGGAAGACTTACAAAAAATAGTTCGTTCTATGCAGATAGGGAAACAATAAAACAATATAAGCAGATTGATTTTACGAATTTAGCTCAGATCGACTCATTGATTTATACGCCTCTTTTTGGTAAATATTCAGATTTGTTAGGTATTATGGTTGTGACTAATCCTAAATCTAATGTGGACAAGTTAGAAATAATTCAATCGACTGCCCCATTTGTTGTGGAAGATATTACAAAAACGAGAAATTATGAAAATTTGCTAAAGAAATCTTAGCCTTATAAAGATTCGTAATAATTATTTATAATAGAATTTTATTCAACTCATTTTATATTGAGTAGTGTCGAAAAGATTTATGGTAATATAAATAAAAAAAGGACAATGTTTTATTGTCCTTTTTTTTTGTATATTGTTTATATTTTTTAGAAAACGTTTTTATTTTCTACTCTAACTAATTTCATTTCAAGAAGCTTTTCTGCAATTTGCACGGCATTTAATGCAGCACCTTTACGAATATTATCTGCCACTACCCACATATTGAGGCAATTTGGCGCTGACTCATCTTCACGAATACGCCCAACAAAGACTTCGTCTTCACCAGCGGCTTCGATAGGCATTGGGTACATTTTTTCTTTTGGATTATCGTATACTTGCACGCCAGGAGCTTGAGCAAGAAGCGCTCTTGCGTCGTGTGCTGAAAGTTTTCTTTCTGTTTGCACGTTGATAGACTCACTGTGTCCATAGAATACAGGCACACGTACAGCAGTAGGGCTTACGCCTATAGTGTCGTCTTCGAATATTTTACGTGTTTCGTACACCATTTTCATTTCTTCTTTTGTGTAGTCATTTTCTTGGAAAACGTCGATATGCGGTAGGCAGTTGAAAGAAATTTGATGTGGATAGACTTCAATTTTTGGTTCTTGCATATTGAAAAGAGCACGAACTTGAGTTTCTAATTCGGTGATAGCAGCTTGCCCTGTGCCAGAAACAGCTTGATAGGTTGAAACGATGATACGCTGAATTTTTGCTGCGTCGTGAATTGGTTTTAGAGCTACAAGCATTTGAATTGTTGAGCAATTTGGATTTGCTATGATGCCATTGTGTTTTTCTAAAGCATGCGCATTTACTTCTGGTATAACGAGTGGACAGCGTTCGTCCATACGCCAATGTGAAGAGTTATCAATAACAATACAGCCAGCACGAGCAGCAAATGGAGCATATTTTTCGCTAGTAGAACCACCAGCAGAGAAAATTGCTATGTCGATATTTTCAAAGCTATTTTCAGTAAGTTCTTGCACAACTAGTTCGTCATCTCTAAAGGGAACCTTCGTGCCTGCTGAACGAGCAGAAGCAAGGGCAACAATTTCTGTGAGGGGAAAATTGCGTTCTTCTAAAGTCTTGAGCATTTCTCTACCTACAACGCCGGTTGCGCCGACAACAGCTACACATAGTTTTGACATAAAAGTTCTCCTTAATCGAATAAAAATAATAATAAAAGTTACACCTACTTTTTAATAAGCGCAAGTAAAAAATTTGCTCATGTAAGCATAGCTAAAATAGGGAATTTATTCACAAATAAACTTTGTGAACTTGTGAAAAAATGAATAACTACTATATCAAGTTCTTAGAAAAAAAAGATTCACTCTTATCTTTGTTATTTAAAGAATTTAGTTAATTTTATCAAGAAATATTGCTATTTATATTTCTTTGTTATAGTCTTTAAGAAAAATCTTTTCTATATTTGCTGTAATTTTTCATCTTTAACAAATAGTAAGGGCTTGTCTATGTTCTATGGGTGGAAGCTAGCCATTTTGGCTTTAGTTGGCAATTTTGTATTGCAAGGTTCTATCATCTTTATGATGAATGCTTTTATTGATCCTTTAACTGTAGAACGAGGCTGGACACGAGCGAGCATTAGTCTTGGAATGTCGGTGGCGTCATTCATTGGTGCTTTAAGTATTCCTGTGTGGTCGTGGCTGACGCAAAAAACAAGCATACGATTATTGATGACGGTGGGTGCATTCTTAGGGGGGGCATCATTTATTGTTTTAGCGCTTACAAAAGATTTACTCTTTTTCTATTTATTTTATACAATTGCGTGGGTGAGTGGACAATGCTTTGGCGGCCCAATAGCGAATATGCTTGTAAATAAATGGTTTATCAAATCTCGTGGACGTGCTTTTGGATTGGCAAATGTAGGGATTTCGCTTTCTGGCGCTATCATGCCATTTCTTTTATTGCTGTTTATCAATAATTTTGATGTAAGTACTGCGTGGTTTGGATATGGCTGTTTGCTTTTAGCCTTTGTGCCTGTGTGTTGGTTTATGATACGTGATACCCCAGAAGAAATGGGGCTTCATGCGGACAATAGTCCTCATTCTGAATATGTTGCACCAGCGCCTGTCGAAAATATTCCATGGGCTACAGTACTTAGGACAAAAGAAGTTTATATGCTTTCATTCTTATTCGGGCTAACATTGATGGTAAGTTCTGCTATTGTGAGTCAATTAAAACCAAGAATGGTGGACGTCGGCTTAGATTCTTATCAGGCTATGTTCTTTTCATGTTTAACAGCTTTCTTCTTGGTGGTGGCTAAGTATATATGGGGCAAGGCGGCAGATAAATTTAATCCTGTAAAAGTGACGAGAGTTTTACTTAGCTTGAATTTTATTTCATTACTATTAATATTTGTTCCGCCATCATTGCCTATGCTATTTATATTTTCGTTTTGCTTTGGGATTACAAGCGGTGGAGCATGGGTGCTTATGCCCGCAACGACTTCTTATTATTTTGGCAGTGAAAAATTCATATTCTACTATAGAATGGTTTCGACCTTTGTGTTCTTGAAATCTTTTGGTTATGCTATTGTTGGATTTTCAAACTACCTCACTCAAGGCTATGACTTAGCGTATATGATCTTTGCGGGCTTTTTAGCAATTTGTGTATTGCTAAGCTTTTTGATTCCGTCAGAGTCGAACTATTCTAAACAGCTGTAATAAATTGAATAAATAAGTTAGCTAAGTCTAATTTGCATTATTAATCTTACAAGAGAATTGTGTTGCAAGTTGTTTTTGCATTGTTTAAGATATAGTGGATACTTTCAAGTGCTTTTAACTTGAATTAATGGTGTTTTTTGTGTTTGGCATGTATTGTGCATTTTGAAAGTCACTTTGTAGATGCAAGTTTAAGTTTTTGTTGACATTAGACTGTGCAGTCTAAATTATAAAGATAATTTTTTTTGGAGGATTAATATGCCTAAAATGACCCCTAGTGAAGCAATGGCAGAAG
>CAYJDN010000129.1:0-1365 GCA_964368925.1 uncultured Desulfovibrionaceae bacterium
TATATTTGCCAAATTTTCATATGGGTTTCCAAAGGGGTTGCAACTCCTTTGGCCGCCGGAGGCAAAAAAATAAACTATATATTAACTCAACACAGTAAAAAAGAAAAAAAAAGAAAATAATGAAAAATTCTATAATCAAGCAACACACTACAAATGAATAAATCATAAATATAACTTTAAACATAAAAAAAAGCCTCATTGTGCATGAGACTTTTTTTATATGTTGTATTGGGTTAAATTATTCTTTTTCTTCTTCTTCTGCTTCGGTTGGTATTATGGTAGCTTCTATAATTTTCACACCGAATGAAGAAGCTTCGACTGGTGGGTTATAGAAGAGTACCATGAATGGAACGTTTGCGCCGTTTACTACATTAGAATTTTTTTCTTGAATGAGTTTTTGGTCGGCTAGTGCTGTTTCTAATTCTGTTTGGTCATAGACTTGCAGTTGGAATAGGGAGACAACGGTACCGGCTAATTGGGTTTTTGTTTCAAGAATTTGTCCTTTTTCGTCGTATAGGCTAACTTCTACTAATATATTAGCTCTTGCTTCTGGGAAGTTATTGAGAATTTTACCTTCAATAATTGCGATTTCGCCTACTTTTTCGCTATCGGTGGTATATTGGCGCATATCTTGAAGTTCGAGCATGCGTACTTGTTCTAACATTCTATTTTCTTGAATTTGTTCATCTGAGAAGAACAAGACTTCGTTAACATAGGGCTTATAATCGTCAAGTATACCTGTGAATGTCCAAAGAGCGAATAAAACTCCGCCTAATACAGCAAAGAAAGCGATAACAATGAGTAATATTTTACCTAATTTTGTTGTCTTTTTAGGCGCAGCTTTTTTCTGCGCACTTTCGGAACCTATGCGCACTTCTGCTCTTTTACTGCTAGGAGTGGCTTCGTCAATTCCAAATACCTTTTTACAAACAGTACATCTTAATTTAAGTGAGTCATTTACTTTTTCATCGGGCAAATTATAACCAGTTGAACAGTATGGACATGTTATAAGCATTTGTTATCCTTTGAGAATAAATTATATAAGAACTTCATAAATAGCAGGTAGAGCACGGTAGTTTTCGGCATAATCCATGCCATATCCTACTATGAAACCTTGTGCTAAAGTGAAACCAGAGAAATCAATTTTAACATCTTTCACACGTCTTTCACGTTTATCAATAAGTGTGCAAATTTTTATTGATCTTGCGCCACGTCGAGAAAATTCTTCACGTAGGAATGACATACTATTACCTGAATCAACGATATCTTCAATGATAAGTACATCTCTACCGTGCAGGCTTAATTTTGTGTCAGTGAGGAAAATAACTTGACCAGAGGATTGTGTTGAACTTCCATAGGAAGAAA
>CAYJDN010000129.1:1375-5884 GCA_964368925.1 uncultured Desulfovibrionaceae bacterium
GCCATAGCATTCTTTAAGCTCAAGTGCAATTTCTTTTACTTTAGCTTGAATTTCTTCATGGCTAAATAAAACACGCATATTGTCAGTAGACATAAAATTCCTACCTTGTTTAAAAGTTATTATATTTTATCCAAGCTAGCCCAAAAGGTCAAGTAAATTTTAAGTTAAAATCCAATTTAATAAATACATTTAGTGACTTTATAAGCTAAAGTATAATTAAATGTAACAATTTATATAAAAACAGAATAAAATTAACAGTTTATTTTCTTTTCTGTAAATTCACTTGCTTAGATCTTGCTATAACTAATTCATCTTTTTTGGCATTTTTAGTCACAACAGAGCCAGCGCCAACTAAGACATGGTCTTCAAGTGTGACAGGTGCAACTAAAGCCGTATTGCTTCCAATAAAACAATTTGCCCCAATTTCAGTTGTGAATTTGTTTATCCCATCGTAATTACAGGTAATTGTACCCGCTCCAATATTTGTGCTTTCGCCAATGTTCGCATCACCTATATAGCTAAGATGATTTACTTTTACATTGTTCTCTAAGAGAGATTTCTTAACTTCAACAAAGTTACCAATTTTTACATTGTCTTTCAACTTTGCTTTAGGGCGTAATCTTGCGTATGGGCCAAGCACACAATTATTTTGACATTCGGCTTCTTCGATATGGCTAAAATTACGGATATGAGAACCTTCACCGATGATTGAATTTTTTATTAAACAATGTGAATCAATGACAACATTTTTAGCTATTTTAGACTTTCCATATAGTTCAACATGGGGAAAAATTTCAGCGCCAGCTTCAATTTCAACTTCGTAACCTATTGTAATAGTTGTGGGATTATGTAGAATAACACCTTTTTTCATAAAGAAATTATTACGCTCTTTACGTAAAAATTCTTCAGCTTCATGTAGTTCATAAGGATTATTAGCGCCAAGCAAACTAAAATCATAGCCAAGATTATAGGCATAGACATTTTTATTCTCTTCAATGCCTAAATTTACTAAATCTGTAATATAATATTCATTATTTGCATTATCATTTTTAAGTTTTGGCAAAAATTCTTCTGCAAATTCTATTGAAAAAAGATAAAGTCCTGCATTAATTTCATTTGAAGCTTTACCAAACATTTCAGTGTTATAGTCTTTAGCTTCTACAATTTTATAGGCTTTGTTTTCTTTTCTTACTACTCTACCATAAGAAGCAATATCTTCAACTTCGATGCTAGCAAAAATGCAATCATATTGATTTTCTTTTGCTAA
The DNA here is from genome assembly GCA_964368925.1 of uncultured Desulfovibrionaceae bacterium. Classification (GTDB taxonomy): domain Bacteria; phylum Desulfobacterota; class Desulfovibrionia; order Desulfovibrionales; family Desulfovibrionaceae; genus CAYJAZ01. The sequence continues at coordinate 2,643 of CAYJDN010000129.1, forward strand.
TTTTATCATTTCTAATAGTGTTTCTTCTTTAATTAAAGGCACATCACCATTGATGACAAAAATATATTTTGCGCAAACTTCTTTAAAATGAGGTAAAGCTTCTTTGAAGGCTTGTCCTGTACCTAATAATTTTTCTTGAACAATAGAATTTTTTGCGGCTTTTGGTGAAATGTATGTCAATTCTTTCTGCACTTGCTCTTTTTCATAGCCAACTAATGTAAAAATTCTGTCGTCTACTATTTTAGATAATGTGTTATAGACGCAGGCTAGCATGCTATCCCCAAGTATTGTTTGTAAGACTTTTGGTTTTTTTGATGGCATTCTTGTGCCTTTACCAGCGGCAAGAATAAGTGCATATATTGAATTTTCCATAAAATATCCTTTGATTTCCCTATTTTAGAAATGAAGTCGCAATCCACATAATAATCACACCAATAACAAGCAAACTTGCGCCATACATTCTTAACGCCTCATCACCAGTTTCTGACAGCGTTTCTAAAAATTTACGCATTGATTTTGGCCCAATAAGCCAAGGTAATGATTCAATGACAGCAGCAAGCCCAAGGGCAGTGAAAAAAAGAGAAAAATTAAAATCCATAAGATGCCTTAACTATGTTGTAACTTTATTGCTCGAATGTGCATCTAAATTAATTTATTTTTGCTTATAAGCGCTTAATTTAAAAACATACCCTATTTCTATTGTCTAGTCGTATAATTCTCTTTATCTCATGTCAATAAAAAACTTGCTATTTGCTTAAATTAATGTAAAAAATGAGTGAAATCAATGCGGAAAATATTATCATATATTTTGTGTTTTTTACAATTTTAAACTTGCATTTTTTTTAATATTATTTGAAACTTCTTAAAACGTTTTGAAGGAATAAGAGCATACATGTCTATACTATCTTTTTCAACCATACTCACAAAAGAACTGCCCCGCATCGAGGACAAACTAGAACAAGTATTTAACTCTTTACCCCCCTCCATACATGAAATTGTAAATGTTACTTCAAAAGCTGGTGGTAAAAGATTACGCCCACTATTAGCAGTTTTAAGTGCACAATTTTTTACAAACAAAAAATTCGATTCAAAAGAACCTATATATACAGCTGCTTGCACGCTTGAAATGCTACACCTTGCTTCATTATTGCATGATGATGTTATGGATAATGCTGATACAAGAAGAGGCAAAGCCACTGCGCATACTAAATTTGGCAATACAAAAACAATTTTAGCTGGCGATGGATTGTTAGCAAAAGCAAGTGAAATGCTTACACATTATAATTCTAACAAGCTTATGCGTGTTTTTGCAAATGCAACTCTATATACTGCAAATGGGCAAATTGAAGAATTAGCCTATCAAGGCTCGTTAGAACATGGCATAGAAAAATATAAAGAAATAATACGAGGTAAAACTGCGTATTTATTGCGTTCTTCTTGCCTTTTAGGTGCAGTTTATATGCAAGATGTACATACTGATTCTCAAGTGACTGATGCTGAAGTTGAAGCGCTTGGGCAATACGGTGAAGAAATTGGCATGGCCTTTCAAATGATTGATGATGCGCTTGATTTTGCACCTATGTCACAAACGGGCAAGCCACAAGGCGGTGATATCCGTGAGGGAAAAGCAACACTTCCAATCCTTGCTTATTATCACTCACTAAAGGCTAGTGAAAAGGAAATTTTTGCTTATAAATTTTCTAAAGCTGGAACAAGTGAACAATTCACAGAAGAAGAAGTTTCAGAAATTTCAGCAAAAATCATTGCAAATTCTTTTGATCAAGTTGCGCATATTGAAGCAAAGAAGCATTTTGACAATGCTGCAAAATGCTTAGATATATTTGAAAACTCTAAAAGTAAAGACATTTTCTTAGCTGCGATTGACTATCTTAGCCAAAGAAAAAAATAATACATTTGTATAAAACAACATAAGGAAAAAACATGTCACAAGAACAAATTTTTCGCTTTGAAATTGCACCACATGCACATTTAGACGATGCACAAGGCAGGCGTGTCGCTCATTCAGTGAAGAACACTTTAAACATTAATGTAAAAAATGTAAGAGTGGTAAAGGTTTATACTGTCACAGGTATTACTAAAGAAGAAGCAAACAAACTTGCTTCTCTATCAGTTTTACATGATACAGTGCTTCAATCTTTATCTTTTGAAGCACAAAATCCTTTTGGTCAAGTAGCAGATTGTATTATTGAAGTTGGCTTTCGCCCTGGTGTGACTGACAATGAGGGAAGAACAGCACAAAAAACTATTGCCTTAGTTTTGAAAAAAAATGTTGATGAAATAGCTGTTTATACTTCTTCACAATACCATATTGTAGGGATAAACAAAGAAGAAGCTGAAAATATTGCTCATAATTTATTAGCAAACACCCTTATTCAGCGTTATCGCATAAAAACTAAAGAAGAATGGACAAAGGAAGCTGGCTTTGAAGCACAATTAGCAAAAGTGAGCGGCGTTTCTTCTGATACTGTAAATATCATTCCAATCACTACTATGAGTGATGAAGAATTGATGAAGTTTAGTAGAGAAAATACTCTTGCTCTCACACTTTTTGAAATGCAAACTATTAAAAGTCATTATGAAAAAGATGAAACCATTCAAGCAAGAGCAAAAATAGGTCTTCCAAAAGATCCTACTGATGCTGAAGTTGAAGTTTTAGCGCAAACTTGGTCTGAACACTGTAAACACAAGATTTTTGCAGCTAAAATTTCTTATACTGACAAAGAAAACAATACAAGCGAAGAAATTTCTTCAATTTATAAAACCTATATTCAAGGTCCTACTGCACAAATTCGTGAAAGTTTAATTCACGCTGGAAAGCCTGATTATTGTAAATCAGTTTTCAAAGATAATGCTGGTGTTATCGCCTTTAGTGATGAACATGATGTTTGTATTAAGGTTGAAACACACAATTCCCCTTCTGCACTTGATCCATACGGCGGTGCTTTGACTGGTATTGTTGGCGTTAACCGTGACCCAATGGGTACAGGTATGGGCGCAGAACTTATATGTAATACTGATGTTTTCTGCTTTGCTTCCCCTGAATATAATGAAGAACTTCCAGTTCGTTTATTGCACCCTAAAAGAATACTTGAAGGCGTGCGTGAGGGCGTTGAGCATGGCGGAAATAAATCCGGTGTTCCAACTGTAAACGGTGCTGTTGTTTTCCATGAAAGATTCCTTGGTAAACCACTCGTTTATTGTGGTACTGTTGGTCTTATGCC
>CAYJDN010000130.1:0-5877 GCA_964368925.1 uncultured Desulfovibrionaceae bacterium
AAAAAAAGATGCGCATGGGTTGGGGATATTGAATTATTTATTCCCTACCATGATAATGAATGGGGAAAGCCAGTACATGACGATCAAACTTTCTTTGAAATGCTCACTCTTGAGGCCTTTCAAGCTGGTCTTTCTTGGCATACAATTTTAAAAAAACGTGATGATTTTAGGATCGCTTTTGATAATTTTATTCCTGAAATAGTCGCAAATTACGATGAAAAAAAGATAGATGAACTTCTTCAAAATGAGAAAATCATTAGACATAGAGGTAAGATAGAAGCTACAATTAATAATGCAAAGCTCTTTTTAAATATCCAAAAAGAATACGGCAGTTTTGATAAAATGGTGTGGGCTTATGTGAATAATACGCCCATTGTTGGCCATTGGGAAAATAGTTCTCAAATTCCTGCCTCTACAGAGCTATCAGATAAAATAAGTAAAGATTTCAAAAAGCTCGGATTTAAATTCTTAGGAACAACCACTATATACGCATTTTTGCAAGCAACTGGCATTGTAAATGACCATACAAAAGATTGCTTCCTCCATTAAATGAGAAATCCATTCTGAAAACAAATTTTAGATACAAATTCTAAAACAACAATTTTTAAACAATGCTAAGAAAACATATAACACATTGATATAATTATAGGTACGGCGATAGTGCAAACAATACCATTAAAAATTGCAAGCACAACAATTGCTGGCCTTGTATATTTAATAAGCATTGGCAAGGCTGTATCTTCGCTTGTTGCGCCAGCTGGTGCTATACATGCGTAATCATTCATATATTTTGCAATAAAAGGAATTACTAAAAAAGTGAGTAATTCCCTTAAAATATTACTAAGAAATGCAATACTTCCAAGTTCTGCGCCTGCTAAATCAGCAATAGCAATCCCTGCAAGGCTATACCAGCCTAAACCGCTCGCAATCGCAAGACTATCATTCAAATCGTGTCCGACAATAAAACTACAGATAAGTCCGCCAAATAATGAACCAATAATTATTCCAAAAGGAATGAGAAATATTTTAAATTTATATTTTTTTAATTCGTTCATTATTCCTTTATGATGACCAATACTAATTCCTACGAAAAACATAAGTATATAAAGCATAATTTCATTATGCTCCACCATATAGGCTATTATTGGCGAGTCTATGCCAGCTCCAACAAAGATTCCAAGAATTAAAGCTAATACTGTGATGAAAATCATTTCTTTTCCTCAAAATGCCCAAAAGCTTTCTTTGTTAAATAATAAACAAGAAGAGTTGAAAAAATTATTGGAATAATAGCATAAATAAAACTCGCCAAACCTAAATACAACAAATCACTAAAAAAATCTTCGTCAGTTCCTAAAGATACGCCCATCAAAAAAATAAGCGCAACTATACTAAAAAATTGAATCTTTTCAACTCCATTGCTGTATTTAGCGGGAATTAAGGTTTTTCCAAAAATTACGCCTACAAGCATGATTACTATAACTTCCATAAAAAATTACCTTTTTATTTATAATTGGCATAAGCAATAAAACTATTATAATCAACTGCTTACAACACCATTTAATAAATATTTATAGTACAAGAACATATTTATTCTAGAGCGTGTTTCTAAATAGTGTTTGCGAAAAAACACTTTCAACCTTTTCTTTCATTTTGGCAAGCTCTTTCTTAAGGCTAATTTTAAAAATGCTCATGCTAAAACATCAAAATAATAGGAAATAAATTTTCATACTAAGCAATAAAAAGCAAAATAAATAGAGATTTCCTATAAAAAACATATAAATAGATAGAGATTGCACATAATAATAAATTTTGCTATATTCTAGTTAATTAAGCCTTGTATTTCGTAATCGTACCAAAAAATTATAAATTTAGCTGATTTTCCTTTATATTGGGGGTGCTATGAAGTTTGTGGTTTCTCAAATGAGTGTATTTCTCAATCAAACGGGTGCTAAGAGAAATGTGGGTTATTTCTTACGCTTCTTACTCTTACTTGTTGCTTTGATGCTCATTTATAGTGTACTATTTCACTACATTATGGCCTATGAGGGGCAAGAGCATTCTTGGCTAACGGGCCTTTATTGGACGCTTACTGTAATGAGCACGCTTGGCTTTGGTGACATTACCTTTGTGAGTGATCTTGGAAGATTATTTTCATTAATAGTTTTAATAACGGGAATAATACTTCTTCTTGTGATGCTTCCTTTTGCCTTTATTCAATATGTCTATTCGCCTTGGCTTGAAGCGCAAAAAAAGACAAATGCACCAAGAAAAATTGATGCAAAAATCAATAATCATGTCATCATTGTTGGTTTAAATCCAATCACATTAAACCTCGTGCAATTGCTTGCGCACAATGGTTTTTATTGTGTTGTGCTTTGCCCCGATATTCAAAGTTCTATAGATTTAGAAGATCAGGGCTTTAACGTCCTTGTTGGTGATTATGATGACGAAAACACGTATAAAAACTTAGAATTTGATAAAGCGGCATTGCTTGTTGCACTTGACACTGACAAGAAAAATACGAATATCATCTTCTCAGCTAGAGGCGTGAATGCTGATGTACCCATTATTTCAAAGGCAGAATATCAAGATTCAGAAGATATTCTGCACCTAGCAGGAAGTACAAAAGTTTTTCGTTTTAGAACTTTGCTTGGCCAAGCCTTAGCCGATAGGGTTGAGGGCTGCAAAGGAAGCTTTAGTTATTTCACTAGCTTTTCATCACTTCTTATAGCAGAACGCTCAATAGACAGCACAAATTTGAAGTCAAGAAGCTTGATTGAATGTAATCTGCGAGCTGAAGTAGGAATAAATATTGTAGGCTTGTGGCAAAAAGACAATTTTCTCGTGCCCACCCCCGATGAAAAACTACCCGCCTCTGCTACTCTCGTTATGGCAGGCACTCAAGAACAATTTGACCTTTTTGACGAAAAATTTAGCACAAGCGTTGAAATTCCCTCACAACACAAAGTTTTGATTATTGGCGGCGGAAAAGTTGGACAAGCAGCAGCGGAACAACTACACGAACAAGGACTTCAAGTTTTTTTGGTCGATAAAATCCCACTAAAGGGCCTATCAGAAGGAATCACTACGATTTTAGGCGATGCTGCCGATATTGAAATTCTGAAACAAGCAGGAATAGACGACGCAACTTCTGTAATAATTACAACACATGACGATGATACGAATATTTATCTTACCATCTATTGCCGAAGATTGCGCCCTGAAATTCAAATTCTTTCACGTGCTTCTCTTGACAGAAACGTGAGTATTTTGCATAGAGCGGGTGCAAATGTCGTGCTATCATTGGTTTCAATGATGAGTAATGCTGTTGTTAACATGCTTGCCCCTGGTAAAATTTTCATGCTTCGTGACGGCCTTTGCCTCTTTACGACTAAGGCAAGCAAGGCCTTGGCTGGAAAAAATCTTATTGAAAGTGAAATACGTTTAAAAACTGGTTGTAGCGTTGTTGGAGTAAGAGCAAAAGGCGGAGCTATTCAAGTAAATCCTGATCCTTACCATATTTTCACGCAAGGCGAAGAAATTTATTTAATTGGCAATAGCGTCGATTCATTTATTGAACATTTTGGCATAGATAAATTTTAACCCTAACCATTTGTATTAATAAACAATAACCATTCAATTTGACAATCGAGGCTATTTTTTATAGACTGCTTTTGTGTTAGAGCATTTTTAAAAATTAAGAGAGTGTCTTACTACGCTAGAGCAAGAAAGAGAAATTTTTATGCAAAAAAGTGTTGTATAATCAGCATGATTAAGCAAAAGAATTTTATTCCTTGCCCAAAAAGCACAAGCTCTTAGTTTAAATACACAATGTAGATTATATTTTATTTTTTCATAAAAAGGAGATCTTTCATGCCTATTGCTCAATCCGCAGAAACTGCAAAACCCTTATTAAATGGTGAAATTATCCCTGATGCAGGCCTTGTTTCTAACAAAGGTGAACAAACAACTTTATATAAACTTGTCGAAAATAAACCTGCTGTAATTCTTTTTTATAGAGGAAATTGGTGACCTTTCTGTCTTCTACAGTTAGTAGGAATCAATGAAATTTCTGAAGAATTAAATAACTTAGGAGTTGAAATTATTATAGTTTCTCCTGATTTACCAGAAAAACTTCAAAGCACTATTGATGCAAAAGTCCTCAACTTCCCTCTCTATTCCGATAGCAAGGCTGAACTAGCAGAAGCATTTGGCATTGCTTTCCACATGGAAGACGCAGCTGTTGCTTTCATGCTTGACAAATACAAAATAGACATAGAAAAAGACAGCGGCGAAGCGCATCATAATCTTCCCGTCCCTGCTGTGTATGTAGTGGATAATGAGAAAAAAATACATTACAATTATGTAAATCCAGATTACAAAATAAGAGTAGATCATAATATTATACTTAGTGAAGTAAAAAGCATGCTCAAATAAATTGTAATCAGTTCAACCTATTGCAAACAAGTCTTATAAAATTAATTATTTTGTATTTCTAGAATGTTTTTCTAAATGAAGAGTTTTATATTTTGTAATATAGCTAAAAATCAAAAGAATTAATTTAGAAAAACATTCTAGCATTCATCAATGTTTGAATAAAGAGTTTATTTCTTCTTATAAAAATGCTCTAAATTAGTTGTTGTTTTACCTGACTTTCTGTCAACAATAATTCTTTTAACATTGCACAATCTCCATAAAATTAAAGGATTTTGTGTAATGATATTTTCTGAAAAATAGAATGTATTAGAAAATTGTGTTGTTTTGAAAAATATAATTTCATTTTATTGTATTATTACAAATAATTAGATATAAATTTCTGTGCCCTTTTTGTGCTCTAGTAGTATTTTCACCTACGGTAGAATGCGGTTTTAAGCCGAATGTACCCTCGATTTTACCCTTAAAATACCTAACATTTAGGTACAAAGAAAAGTCAAAACGAACAAAAACTCACAAAAACGAACACTGTAACTAGCTGTTTTCATAAAGAAAAAGGCCTGTATTCGCTAAAATACAGACCTTTCAAATAATGAGTTGTGGTACCCGAGAACGACATCACACAATCGCTATGCAAGCGGTTTTTACGATGTTTGCACCCGAAATGTCCCTAGTTAACTACTTGATTTATCTGTATTTTTTTAGTTTTTGTGCTTTTTCTTATAACTATCTATAATAATACAATTTTATCTAATTTTCAAAAAACATCAATACACCTTGTAAATATATTATACCCCGCGTAAATTTATGAGTCAACTTTAATGCGGCAAGAAATATAATAAGAGAAGTACCCACATAAACGAGAAACCAGTAAGAAGCAGAAAAGAAAACGAAGTGACAATTTGACTATTTGACTATTTTTTGTTTTTTTTATAATGTGTCAGCGTCAACGACTTAAAAGCAAATGCATTAGAATTTATCTTTTGATTTGAAATGAAAACGATGTCAATTCACTAAAACACTATAAAGGGCTTTGCTGAAAAAAACTAAACCCAGATAATGCCCACTAATTTATACAGTAAACCCCCTTTAAACTAATATATACGCATCAATTGAGGATAATGGTTTTTTTTGGAGCACTAATATGTATGATATGATAAAATCAAAATCTGAACTAATAAAATTGTTCATCGACAATACTCCGATTGCCTACGTTATTTTAGACAATCAATACAGAATTCATTATATCAATGAAAGCTTTGCCAAGCTAAGAAATCTTGATATGAATAAAGTGTATGGAGATAAATGTTATAATTTATCGAATGGTGGCAAGCGATGTAGCAAATGTGCAGTAGCACAATCGCTTGAAAGTAATGAAAGAGCATTTGTTTCAAGAAAGGACTTTCTGCCAAATGGGGCTGTTCGCTATATTGACGACTACGC
>CAYJDN010000131.1:0-4793 GCA_964368925.1 uncultured Desulfovibrionaceae bacterium
GTTTCCAAAGGGGTTGCAACTCCTTTGGCCGTCGGAGACAAAAAAAAGAAAAACTACATACTAAAACAAATCCTTAGTATTAAACACCCACAACACTCTCAAATTTAAAAAACAGCTCTTTATTTGTATCTTCAAAACATTAAAATACTTTAGGAGCTGTTTTTTTGTGTCATATCATATATAATATTACATATGCTTATTATTTTATTGAACTTGGTTTTTTCTTGTATGAGGTTTCTGCGTACCAGCCCAATTCTTTGAATCTCTTATCAACGAGAGCGAAGAGTGAGTTTGGAGTGAAGGTATTATTTTTTCCTAATTTTCCACAGGGCATATCTGTAAAGAGCACTAATGCTTCGTTTATATGATTGATGGGGTAGATGTGAAATTTACCTTCATTGACAGCTTCTTCTAATTCTTGATTGAGCATAAGATTTGTTTGATTATCGAAAGGAATGATGACACCTTGTTCGCCTGTTAGCCCTCTTTGCTTGCAGAGCCTGTAAAAGCCTTCGATTTTTTGAGTTACGCCTGATATAGGGAGTATGTCGCCTGATTGATTCACTGAACCTGTAAAGGCCAATGAATTTTTGATAGGCACATCAGATATAGCAGATAATAGTGCAACGAGTTCAGCGCCAGAAGCGGAGTCGCCGTCTATATCTGTATAGTTTTGTTCAAAGTAAATTGAGGCATTGAAAACGAGTGGTTTATTTCTTGCGAAGTTGTTTGTTAGAAAGGCTTTGATGATCATGATAGCTTTTGAGTGAATTGAACCACTTTGTTCAACTTCATGTTCAAGGCTTACAATGCCGTCGTGTCCTACGCCAACGGAGCAAGAAATTTGATGTGGTAGACCAAATTCGTGATCAGCGTAGCGAATGATTGATAGCACGTTGATTGAACCTATAGAAGTACCAGCAGTTTTGATTTTGATCATTTCTTTTGTGTATTCTTCAAAATACAGCTCAGATAAGAAACTGCGTCTTTTCATGTAGGCTTCAAGTGATTCTTGAAGTATTCTTTCGTCAACTATCTGTTTATTTTGGTTTTTAGCTAGAGTATTAGCTTCAAGCATAACATCACGTATAACTGGGAATTTTAGGGAGAGCTTATTTTGATCTTCACAGATAAATGATGAGAAGTCGACAAGATAGGCTAATCCTTTTCGAGTGAATGGTAGAAAGTTATTTGAGTCTATGATAGCTGCTATACTTCCAAGCCATCTACGAATATTTGGCGTATTTCTAGGAGTGCTATCGTTTAGATGCGCTTTTATTTTGAAGAATTTACCAAATCTGTCGTCGGTGAGTAGGAGGTTTTCATAGATAGTGTCGGTACCTATAAGTATAATTTTTATATCTAGTGGAATTGGTTGAGGTTCTAGAAGTTTAGTTCTTGTGACTTCGGTAATTTCCATAGCTTCATGTATACGAGAAACGCCAGCACGTAAGGTACGCAATAGTCCTTCCCATGCGTTTTGATGCTGTAGTAGGTCGGTGATATGAATGCTTAGATAGCCGCCAAGAGCTTTATGAATTGTACCAGCTTTTATGAGTGTAAAGTCGGTTATGAGCGAACCAAGTTCTGTTTCACGTTCGATGCAGCCTAGCAAATTATGCAAACTTGGATTTGTTTCATGGTAGATAGGAGCACCTATAGTTTGCGAATTATCTACAAAGAGGTTTACTTTATATCTAAACAAATCGTGTTCAACTAAGAAATTTGCTGGATCTTTTGGAATGAAATCTGTGAAGTTTTCGAGCATGTCGTCATAGACACATTTGAAATAGGCTTCAAATATTTCAATATCGATATTTTTTTCATTTGGGAAGTTTTTTACTTGAAGTTTGCAAATTTTTTCTACAAATGGCTTAAGTTTAGTTTCTAACACATTTTCCATGAGTTTTTTTTCTAAATCTTGTTCGCTATCTTTGCAGTCTTGCTCGGCCTTAGTTGCGTAGCGCACATGCTTTGAAAGTTCTTGTAAGAGTTTATCACCAGTGATTTTATACTTTTCTTTTAATTTTGCATTTAATTTTTCAAAATCGACATCATTGATTTTTTTACCATCAATAAGAGGGATAAGAGATATGGAAGTTTTATCTTCAAATTCGAGGGCAAAGCTATTTTTCTTTGCGATAAGGTTCATTTTGTTAAGCGAGTCAGCTTTTGCAAAATTGAATTTTTCGTAAAGGTCAGAGCGTGATTTTAGATAGGCATCAGATTCGAAGCTTGAAGCCAATCCTTTATAGATGTCGTAGAGTGTTTGTTTATAATCTTCTTTAAAAATCTTGCCAGTACCAGCTTTTAGAGTTAAAAGTATAGGCTTATCTCTATCTTCAAAATTATAAACATAGAGAAGGTCTGGTGGAGGATTCTTTTTCTTCGCATGTGGAGCCAAGAATCTATTTAAAATTTGAGATCTTCCAAGCTTTGGGTCGCCAGCTAGGTAAACATTATAGCCTATATCATCAATCGTGATAGCAAGTTCTAATGCTTCTAGGGCCCTAGTTTGGGCAGGTTTCAAGAGCTTTGAGCGTGGAATATCATCGCTCGTAGCGTAGGGAACTGTATCTTCTTGGCATAAGGCTCGTAATTTTAGTATGCGTGATGGCATATAATACACCTTATTTTATAGAAAGGCAGTGTATAAAGCTTACTCCTCACAAAGTAAAGCGTCTAATATTTCTTTTGCACCTTGTTCTAACAAATCTTGAGCAGTTTTTCTTCCTAATTCAACTGGATGAGATGATACATTTGTTGCTTCAATGATTTTTGAACCATTTGTTTCTAAAACACGTGCTGTTAAAGAAATAAGAGATTCCTGTGACACAGTTGCATAGGCGGCAATTGGAACTTGACATCCGCCCTCTAAAGTTCTCATAAATTCACGTTCTGCCTCAACGCAGAGTCTTGTGTTTTTATGATCTAAAAAGCTTAATAATTCTAATATCTGTGCATCATTTTCTCTTACCTCAAGAGCTAATGCACCTTGTCCAACAGCAGGTAAAAAATCTGGTGGTGTAAGCTTTTGCATGTAACTAGCTTTTAAACCAAGTCTTTTTACGCCTGCTTGTGCTAGTATGATCGCATCATATTCACCATTTTTCATCTTATTGATGCGAGTTTCTACGTTTCCACGTAAAAGTTTGATATCTAAATCATTTCTTAGTGCCAAAGCTTGTGCTTGTCTTCTAAGAGATGATGTACCTAATATAGCATTATTAGGTAGAGATGTAAAGGACGAATATTTTTCAGATAAAAATACATCGCAAGGGTCTTCTCTATCAAGGTAAGCGGCTATTGTTAGACCATTTGGTAAAACCATTGGCACGTCTTTAAGACTATGAACGGCAATATCTGCTTTTTCATTAATAAGAGCTTCTTCAATTTCCTTTACAAAAAGTCCTTTACCACCAACTTTGGCTAAGGCTACATCTAAAATTTTGTCGCCTTGGGTTTTGATTATTTGAAGGCTAATGTTTAGATGTGGATATTTTTCTAAGAGTAAATCCTTGATATAATTTGCTTGCCAAAGTGCAAGCTGTGAACCACGTGTTGCAATACAAATATCTCGCATATACTAAATATCCTTAACTTTTTATCTTTTCTAAACTAAAACTAAAATCTTTTCTAAACTAAAACTAATTACTAGGTTAAAATTAATCTAAAATAATTCAAATTAACCCTAATCTAATCCTAATCTAATCCTAATCTAAACTAAAACAAACTAAAGTTAGAAATAATAAACATTATTGAAAACAATTGTTTGATTTATAAAAACTATTCAAACTAAAGAAAAATTAGAACAGAATGTACCATTTAACAAAATTGAAACTTGCTATAATCAAAAACTAGCCACAAGTTGAACATGAACCGCCAGAGCATGATCCACATGATCTGCCACTTGAACTTGGAGCTGCTTGCATAGGCATGCCACCCATATTAGAAGCAAAGGAACATTTTGAAACAAGTTTTTCCGTTTCATTGCTCTTACATTGAGGACATTCAACCACCTCATCAGAGCGCAATATTACTTCTTCAAATTGAGCATTACATTTCTTACATTCGTATTCATAAATAGGCATAAATTCCTCAATAGTTACAAATAATTAATCTTTATATATATTAACGCAGTCTTAGATTTATTGCAAGTATAATTATTGATAAAAGCAAAATTCTAAAGTACTGGTTTCATTACAAAAGCAGCAGAATTTTACAATTCTACTGCTTTAGTTACAAGTTGTAATATTTGATGCGCTGAAAAAAATTCAATAACAGTATCTTAATCTCTTCCTATGCTGCATCTATTTTAGCATGAAGAATTGTTTTATTGTCTAATTTTCTTTTTTTAAGCTCTTTTAGGTCAACTTCTTCTGAAGGTGTTAAAAATGGCTTAGATTCGAGTTTTTCAACTTGTTTACTTAAGAGAATGTGCTCTTCCCATAAAGGTTTAAGAACTGGGTTTTTAGCAACAGCCTCTTCAACAGCAAGAATTTCTTGATTCTCCATACAATCACTCCTTTTTTATAAGTGGTTCTAGGAAGCTTTTCATAAAGAAAAACAAAGGTTAAAACACTTCCATTACATTTTTAGAATACATAATTTTTTAGAAAAAGGAAAGTCTTTTTTTATATTTTTTTTAAATCCTTACAGCAAGCTGCAATAATGAACGATTAACAATGCCCTCAATGAGTTGTATTGCTATAAGTAGGATAATAGGTGCAAAATCTAAACCTCCAATACTTGTAAAGGGTAAGAAGGCACGAATTTTTTGATAAACTGGTTCG
>CAYJDN010000131.1:4803-5873 GCA_964368925.1 uncultured Desulfovibrionaceae bacterium
ACAATAGGGTTGTAAGGATCAGGGTTTACCCATGATATTACAGCAGAAGCAATAATAATAAAGCTGTAAATTGAAAGTAGCATGCCCAATAATTGGGCAATGGTTGAAATTGTATTATTGATTATAATCATATAATCTCCTTGATATATTATCTATAAATTAAATATAAGAGTGTAAAAAAATCTTGCAAGTAAAATTTGAAAATAATTTCTATTTATTTTACGAACTTTGCGTTTTTGCTTTGATTTTATTTATAGTCGCTAGTAATTTTTCTGAATCAGGCTCTAATTCTATAGCTTTTTTCAGATAAGTGGTTGCACGAACTTCTTGACCAGCCTTAATCAAAGCATCTGCAATCATACTAAAAAGTTTCTTTTCCGTTTTGTAGCATTTTACTGACATTTGAAAAGCTTGATCTGCCTCAGAAATCTTGTTTGCAGCAAGTAATCTTAAGCCTAAATTGTATGCTTTATCTAATTTCAACTTTCTTTCTCGTGTTTGCTCACGGTTTTCTTGTAAAGCTTCAGCAAATTGGCAGTGTATGCGCAACAAGTTTTTAAGCATTACTTTTTCTTGTCCAGGCGAATACGCTAAAGAAGTCGTGGTTTTAGATGTAACTTTTTCATCTCTTGAAAGAAATTGCATAGCTTCACGTATGAGTGAACGTATGTTTACAGAAAGAGGAGCGCTACTTGGCTTTTCAACAATTTCTTTCAATGCAAGTACAGTATGATTAACTGCTTGAAAAGATTGACCTTTGAGATAACAAGCTTTCACTTTACTAAGATTGTATATAACTTTTTTTGAATCCATTGCATATTCCTATTAGTAATTCACATTTGAAATAGACATAAAGTAAAGAAAATATGCACTATTTATAAAAGAATGGCAAGTGTTGAAATAGTATAGAATTTTAAAGAAAGTTAAACATTTAAAGAATGAATTATTTATAGTAGTTATTTTTTTTATTATTTAGTGTTTTGATTTAATATGTAGTTTTTTATTTTGTTTTGATTAGGGTGTGTTTCTAAATTAAGAGCTTTTTCTTTTTGGCAAGGAACAAAGTTTTT
>CAYJDN010000132.1:0-5868 GCA_964368925.1 uncultured Desulfovibrionaceae bacterium
ATAAGGAGTTTTCCCTTTAAAAGCACCATGAGGTCTGTGGAAGTTATAATATGTTTCCCATTCGGCTAGCTTGCTTATTAAATCAGTATCTTCCTTATAGGTTAGCAATTGATAAAACTCCTGCTGATCTGCTAGATGTGAGCGTTCAACTTTACCATTCAGGTTTGGTGAGGCTGGTTTTATATAGGTACGTATCATACTAAAGTGTTATAGAAAATTTTCGCTACGAATTTTCCTGTTGATTTTCCTAAGTAGAATAAATCCTATACTCATAGCACAAAATTCTGCAAAAGGGACCAATACTTACAAATATAAAACCCCTACTTGAAGCGACAATGACAGACTCTAATCCTCGTCCAATAAAGGTAAAGTATCCAGAATTCAAAATATTAAAACCAGACATCAAAAATGCAAGTCCATAGAGTTTGCCACCTGCCGAAGCCAAAGAAATTAATTCAAGATTATCTTTGATAAAGAGCCCAACAAGTTGTTCGCCTGCGAAAAACAATAATGAAAACAGCATTATACCAAAAACAACATTACAAGAATATGAAAGCTTCATAAATTGCTTTACTCTAGTATAATCGCGTGTTCCAAAATTATAGCTGATAACTGGGCCAATACCGTCAGAAATACCAAAAAGAAGCATACCACCTAATGTTCCCACATAGTTAATTGCCGTAAAGGCGGCAACTCCACCAGGCCCTTCTATTTGCATAAGAGATGTATTGAACAAAAAAGCGATTACAGCAACAGAAATCGAGTTGATCCCTTCTGATGAGCCATTATAAAATACAAAGCCTATACTCTTAGTCGAAAATTTTCCTACAAAAATATTGATGATATTTTCTTTATTTAGCATAGGCGAGATGATAACTAAAAGAGCTGATGTATATGCTAATCCTGTAGCAAGTGCTGCCCCGCGAACTCCTAAATCCAAACGAGCAATAAATATATAATCAAGAGTAATATTTACAATAATGCTTAAAATTGAACCATAAAAATATCGCTCAGGTTTTCCTACAATCCTGTTTAGAAAACCAAAATAAAACATACTACACATAGGTAGAGCAAATAAAGAAATATATTTGATATAGCTTGCAGAATCGTCAATTAGTATTTCATTTGCACCTAATAGCCCTGCAATTTGTCGATTAAGCGTTAATCCTATAAGAGTAATCAAAACAGCGATTGATAAAATAATAATTTTGAAGGTGTTGAAACTGTTTTGAGCATTTTCTGTATCGCCTTGCCCAAGTTTTACTCCTACATAACTTTGTGTTCCTATACTAACAATCATGCTAAACCCCACGATTAACTGCATAAAAGGCAGTGCAATATTCACACTCGCAAGGGCATAACTGCCTACAAAAGTTCCCACAAAAATACCATCGACCATACCCTGTACGCCTGTAATAATCATGGCAATCACAGCAGGGATACAATATTTCATAAAGAGTTTTGGCACACTTTGTGTGGATAAAATATTAGTTGAATCTGACATCTGGTAAAATCCTATTCTGCTTCAATATCATTAGATAAAGCTTGTTCTAAACCATGTATAAGGCGCTCGAAGACGTCATTGAAGACCTCAAACTCTTGCTCACTAATTGATGCTATAGCGCTTTTTTCAAGCAGCCATAGTTCATTATCAATACTATCAAGAACTTCTTTACCGAGCTCAGTTATGACAATATGCACTTTGCGTCTATCATTTGGAGCTTTATTGCGTGTGAGCCATTTTTTATCTTCCAAAGCATCTACAAGATGAGTCATAGTTTGACGCGGAATAGTTAGAGCGTCAGCAACAAGTCCTATCTCTTTCCCATTTTCTTGTTCAGAAATATCTAATAATACATGAAATTGTTCATAAGTTGCGCCTTTATTTTTGAACCATTTTGCATAAGTATATTTTTCTCGATCAGTAAGAAAAAAATGCTTTTGAAATTGTTTTTTAATATCCATTTTCTTTCCTTGTTATTATCAAATTTAATTATCCGAAATAAGATTATCTCATTTGGTAATATTAAGTCAAGAAATTAATTATTAACAATTATTTTAGAATTGCTGCAAGCATAAAAAATTACGTAAATACATATAAAAAGCTCAGCTTTCTTGATGGATCAAGAATGCTAAGCTTTGTAATTTTTATATTGAAGTTAAGTGGAGTATTTGGAAAAAACTATCTTTACTATTATATTCCTAAATACAAAGAGGTAAGCCATGTGCTCTACGATAGGCCATGGCTGCCATAAAGGCATGAATCACAGATACTCCTGCAAGTGCTGTTATGCCAGATGGATCTTTATCAGGTAAAACCTCTACTAAGTCCATGCCGACAATATTGAGTTCTTTTGCTATTCTGCGTACCATATAAAGCCCTTCACGTGTAGTAAATCCTTCTACTTCAGGAGTTCCAGTACCTGGTGCACACGCAGCATCAAAGAAGTCAATGTCAAAGGTAAGAAAAGTGGGCATATCTCCGACTCTTTCAATGGTTTCTTGGATAATGGCATCTAACCCCCTGCTATGGAGTTCTTCACCCATAACAACTCGCATTCCTTTTTCTTTTGGATAATCGATAATATGTGCATCATAGAGTGGGCCGCGAATACCAATTTGAATAGAATGTTCTGCGGAAATAAGATTCTCATTAAGAGCATGATAAAATGGAGAACCATGATTATAAGGTTTGCCAAAATATTCAGGAATTGTATCACTATGTGCATCAAAATGAACAAGTGCGACTTGCCCTTTTACTTTATTTAATGCTCTTAGTTGTGGCAAAGTAATAAGATGGTCACCACCCATAACAATAGGAATTGTATTCGATTTATAGTGCTCTACCATTTGTTCTTCAATAAGGTTGAGGCTATCTTCTGTGTAACCAGGAATTGTAAGTAAATCGCCGTAATCTGCCACACTAAATTGCTCAAAAATATTTGCATCAAGCACAGAGCAATAAGGTTTTAGAATAAGCGAGGCTTCTCTCAGAGCTGCAGGACCAAAGCGTGCTCCAGGTCTAAAGGAAACTGCTGAATCGAAAGGTATGCCTAATATTGAAATATCTGTTCGAGCTTCTATATCACCTATTGGGAGGCGCATAAAAGTTCTTATACCAGAAAAGCGAGGTGATAAAAGTGAGTTGACTGTTGCCATATGGATTCTCCTTAATAAATATCAGTTATTCTTGATCAGGGTTTAGAACAGCATCCCATGCTGCCAATTGTTCATCATTTATATCTTTACAAACTAGACTTGCAACGATAAGCACTACAAGGCTTGTGCTGATACCACACATAATAGTAATTGGAGAGGAAGCTCCTTGGGTTATAATAAAAATTGTAGTAACAACAAAGCTTGCAACCATTGAATACATAGCCCCTTTTGCAGTCGCTTTTTTCCAAAAGAATCCAAGAACTACTGGCACAAACACACAACCAGATAATAAAGCGTATGCTATATCAAGAGCCTCTAAAACATTGCCTATCAATAGAGCCATAGCAATACCGCAAATACCAACAGCAAATGTGACTAGGCGAGTAAAAATAACTACACGTTTTGCTGAAACATTGTCATCTGCGCCATAACGGACAAGATCATTAGTAATGAGGGTAGCCGTTGCTAAAGTTTGTCCACTGCAAGAAGACATAAGAGTTGAAAGCAAAGCTGCTATAACAATACCTTGGAAACCTGTTGGCATAAGATGAACTACTAATTGCCCCAAAGCAAGTTGAGATTCTATATTAGGAAGAAGAATATACGCTCCGAGGCCAAAAATAGCCATAGCAGCACCCCAGAAGATAGAAAAAATACCAGCTAATTTTGTACCTGTCACAGCGACTTGAGGAGTTTTAGCAGTAAAAACTCTTTGCCAAATATCTTGTCCAATCATAATCCCAAGAAACATAAGTAGAAAATATTTGAAAAGAGTATCATAACCAATTCCAACTGGATTAAGGAAGTTTGGTGGCACTTGAGAAATTAGAGCGTCAAAACCACCAACTTTAGAAATTGTTGCTGGAATCATAAGAACAAAGATTCCGACAAACATAATGCAAAATTGTACCATATCAGTAAGTGCGATAGAACGCATTCCACCTAAAAGAGTATACAATAAAGCAATGCCCCCGCCAATTACCATGGCAGTTTGCACGTCCCAACCAAGAAAAGCATTCAAAATTCCACCAATGGCAATGACTTGAACAACAGTCAACATAAATGTATAACATGTTGATATTAGAGCACTCAAATATCTAGCTTGTCTACTAAAACGAAGTTCAAGCATTTCACTAATACTAAAAACTCTTAGTTTTGCCATACTACTTGAAAGTAAAAAGCCCATAGCCATAATGCCCAAACCGTACATAATAGCAATCCAAGCACCTGAAATACCTTGTTCATAACTCAAAGTAACTGAACCAAAAGTTGCTCCACCGCCAATCAAAACAGTAGATAAGCAAGGAAAATACATCCACAAAGGAAGTGTCCTGCCTGCAACTAAAAAGTCATCGTTGTTCTTTGTAAATAACATACCAACAAAACCGCAACCCAATACAAGTGCAAAATAACAAATAACAATAATAATGTCTAAAGTCATGCCATACCTCTTTTTACTTAAGCCATCTAAGTAAGAAAAAAAGTTATTCTAAATATTACTCCATGAAACCTTTACAGAACTATAAGTCATTTAACCGAACTTATAACTCAAACCGTTTTATATAACAACTGATGTATCAGTTGTTATAATTTTGCATATAAAAAAGAATTTGTAAAGCGTTTAAATCAATTTTATTTTAATTTAAGTATGTTTTAACCTCGTGCATCATGCTATTTTGAGCTTGCAAATTCTCTATTTCGCTGAATTTACAGACTTATTAGAAATAATAACTTTGAGAAAATTTTATTTCATGAAAAGTAAATTTTTTGTATCAAGTGAAATTCATCTATTGCGATTTTGTAATAGTTAGGTGAATAAATATTGTTTGACCAAGCAAAGGTTCTCATTTAGAATGGGAAAAACGACAAAGAAAATACGCAGTATGGTGGGCAAATGTCAGACGAGCAATCAAAATCGAATCGAGAAAGAGTGTATAATTATATACAAACCCAAATTCATAAAGGAGCTCTTCTACCTGGAAGTGTATTGGACTTAAAGCATATAACGCAAACCCTTGGCGTCAGCAATAGTCCGCTCAGAGATGGACTTTTTCGCTTAGAAGCTGAAGGAGTTTTGACAATTTTTCCACGTAGTAAAGTGGTGATTAATGCTCTAGAAATTCAAGATTTTCCATACCTCTACGCAATGATGGGTAGTATTGAATATACAGCAATAAGTAATTCTCTTGATTTATATACAGAAGAATATATTGGAAAATTGCAAACACTTAATGATGGTATGCGACAAGCTATCCATGATGGCGAAGTTGTATTATACGACCGCTTGCACTATGCTTATCATGCTGTTTTTTTTGAAGTTGCTCCAAATCTCTTTGCAGAAAGAATTCTTAAACCTATCAAAAATAGATTATGGGATTTTCCAAGAAAAAATTTCCATACCAAATGGTACGAAAACGCAATAGATGAGCATGGTCTTATTATTGACAATATAAAAAACAAAGACAAAGAATCACTATTTCATAATATTGTCCATGTTCATTGGGGTTTTGAATATAATAAAGAAAGTGTGATTAAAGAATATAATTTTTCTTAATTTCTGACAGTCATAAACATTCTTGGTGCTTATTTAGTAGAATAAATATCTGTTACTTTTTGATAGAATTTGCGTTCAGAGAGGCGAATTTCTGAGCCTGTGAAATAAAGTCTGTAAATCCATAAATCTCTGTGCTATGGTTTACGTTAAAAATT
>CAYJDN010000133.1:0-5840 GCA_964368925.1 uncultured Desulfovibrionaceae bacterium
AAAGTTTTGGTTTTCTCTCCCCCAAGTCAAACAAAACTAAAAAGTTTTGGTTTTCCCTCCCCCAAATTAAAAAAACTAAAAATAAAAAAATAAAATCTCTAATTGTTATTATAATAATAGTTAATTATCTGCCTTGTGATAGGGCCAGCTGTGGATGAACCACCTCCGCCGTGCTCTACCATAGTTGTGACTACGATATCTTTATTATTGTAGCTTGCGAAGGAAGTTATCCATGAGTGGTCACGTTCGAAGTGTTCCATTTCTTCGGTGGATAGTCTTTCGTCTTCTTCGTTTCTTCTGAGCGAAACTACTTGTGCTGTACCTGTTTTACCACCTATGGTTATGCCTAGGTTTGTGTATGCCAAGGTTCTAGCGGTACCTTTAGGCGTGTTCACGGTAGAAACCATAACATCTTGAATAAATTTTAGATTTTCAGGTGAGATGGGTAGTTCAGCTGTTATTTCGGGTTCACTATTTGCGATGAGCTGGGGTTTGAGGAGTTTTCCTCCATTTTTGACAGCAGAAGTGTAGGTTGCCATTTGTAGGGCTGTGACGAGCGTTTGACCTTGTCCTATGGAAACGTTTATTGTTTCTCCGCCTAGCCATCTTGTATTATATCTTTCTCTCTTCCATTCACGGCTTGGTACTAGACCGCCTTTTTCGTTTGGCAGGTCTATTCCTGTTGTGTGGCCGAAGCCACTTTTGAAGGCATATTCTGAAATTTTATCAATGCCCATTTTTTCGCCTTGCAGGTAGAAATATACGTCACAAGATTCAACAAGGGCTTGTTCTAGGTTAACTTTGCCGTGCCCATGCTCACGCCAGCAGTGGAATTTATCATTACCTATAACTACATTTCCTGTGCATTCTATTTCTTCTTCTGGGTCGACGTCATTTTCTAGGAAGAGGGAAGCCATGAGGATTTTCCACACTGAACCTGGTGGGTACATGGCTTGGGTGCTTCGGTTGTGGAGTGGGGAGCGTGGATTTGTGCTTAGGTCGTGCCATTCGTCGATTGAAAGTCCTCTAACGAAGAGGTTATTATCGTAAGTGGGTAGGGTGACCATTGCTAGTAATTGTCCATTTGTTGGATCCATTACTATAACAGAGCCTGAATAATTGCCCATAAGTTCAATTATTTTCATTTGCAAATCTTTATTGAGTGAAAGTGTAATATCGTCGCCTGGGTGTGGTGGTACTTGCAAATCTTTTGCTATGATGCGGCCTATAGCGTTACGGCTATTTTTGTATTCGCCTTTGTCGCCACGCAGATTTTCTTCTAGGGTGAGTTCTAGTCCTTGTTTGCCGATATTATCGCCAAGTACGAGATCTGGATTTTTTTCTAATTCTTGGTAATTTGCTTTTGACACATAGCCTAATATGTGTGCAAAGGCGTTGCCGTCGGGGTAGTATCGTCTTGCTTGTGTTTGAATGCTCACGCCTGGTAGGAAGAAGGACTGTGCTTCGAGTTTTGCCATTTGTTCAAAGCTCATATCTTCTATGATTGGAATGGGGATAAAGGCGGCGACATGTCCTGGTGCGTTGTAGTTATATTTGAGTTCTTCAAGAGAAATATCGAGTAATTCTGAAATTTTAGTGAGGGTTACTTCAACATCAGGGCAATCTTCTTTTACGAGTACGAGGTTAAAAACGAGGCTATTTCCAGCCAATATCTTTCCTTCGGCGTCATAGATTCTGCCACGTGGGGTGAATATTTTTTCAGTACGAACCGTATTTGCTTCGGCACGAACGAGAAATTCTTCGCCTTTGAGGATTTGTAGATACCAGAAACGAGCGCAAAGAATGATGAAGAGCAAGGCAATGAGTGCTTGCAGAAACCATAGTGATATGCGTGATGGTTGGTAATTATAGCTATGACTATCAATTTTCATATTATACGACCACTGGTTCTTCTGTTCTTTTTGGGCGAGTGAATATGAGTAAACTCCAAACAAGGGGCATGACAAGAGCTTGTAATACGCTACTATCGGCGACAGTAACGCTATTATAGCTAATTTCTTCAAGGCTTGCCATGAAGGCAAAAATTCCTATTCTTACAAAGGAGAGAGCGGAAGAGTAGAGAAACATAAAGAGGAAGTTTTCAACTTCAAAGAGTAATTTGCCGATGATAAGCAGTGCGAAAGCGCTGAAATACCATAATAAAGTGCTACCAAAGGCAAAAGTTGAGATACTTTCTTGAATAAAGAAGAGCAGTGGTGCGAGGAATAAAATTTGTTTTAGGTCTTCTTCTTGCAGGAGAATGATGAAACCTATAATGAGGAAGTCTAAGCCAGAAAAGTATTTTTGCGCAATTATGGAGCAAAGAATAAAGAAGAACCACCACAAAGCATTACTGGCATTTGCATAAAGTTTTTCATCTATATTTCTTACTAAACTTGTCATACGCGTCTTTTTATTGGGCAGGTTTTGAGGGGACTAAAACAGGGCTTGCGTTTTGACTATTCCAGTTTGGCGGCGGAATAAGAATAATGACTTCTTCAAGTGAATTGAAGTCGGCTAGTGGTTCGGCTGTATAGGTTTGGAAAACGTCGGTATGGCCTGAGGGTATAGAGGTGATTTTTGCTACGGGAATACCTTTTGGAAAGGCGCTGTCTAATCCTGATGTATAGAGGATTTCCCCTAATGCGATATCGGAATTTTGCCCAACATAGTGTAATTCAAGTGGGCGTGAGCTTCCTGTACCACGTAGGATACCTTGTTCACGGGAATTTCCGCTAATAACGGCAACACTTGAGCCTAAGTCGTCTATGAGGAGTGCTATGCTTGAAGTGGGGCTTGCTTGGTAAATTCTGCCAAGCAGATGCTGACTTGTCATAAGTGGTCGCCCAACGCTCACGCCTTGCAAGTAGCCTTTACTAAGCATGACAGATTCTAGAACTGAGAATGCGCCTAATTTAGTTGCTATGACTTTAGCGACAACTCTATCCCAATCTTCGGGTGGATCAAGAGAGAGTATATTTCTGATTCTTTCTAATTCGCCTAAATTTGCATTTTGTTTGTGCAGGGCATTTTCGAGTTGGGCTACTTTTATTTTAAGTATTTCATTTTCTTCACGTGCGTCGACGAGGTCTATATAATTAAACCAAAAAGACTTCACCCCAGATACGATGTATTCTGTTGACTTTAAAGCTCCGCCTGTAATTTCTAGCCCAATATTTGTACTTGTATTATCGAGAGTATCTGTACGACTATTCCATGTATATAAAGCTAAAAAACCAAGAAAAAACAAGACGAGGATAAGAAGAATTTGCTTTATTCCCACAATCTTTGCCCACTATACTAAATGCGATGAGAGCATTGCATTTACGAATGTTAATTAATCAATCTGATATTAATCAATGCACACTTCTGAAAGTATATCAAGATTATCGAGGGCAAGGCCAGTTCCTAATGCAACTGTGGATAAAGGATCGTCCACAACAGTGATAGGGAGCAGGGTTTCTTCACGTAGAAGTTGATCTAGACCACGTAAAAGAGCACCGCCACCAGTAAGCACAATGCCTCTATCAACAATGTCGGCTGCGAGTTCAGGTGGGGTTTGGTCAAGAGCAACACGCACAGCTTGAACAATAGCGTCTAATTGTTCAGAAATAGCTTTACGGATTTCTTCTGATGTGATCATAATGTTTTGAGGAATACCAGAAACAAGATCACGGCCTTTAACTTCAATTTGTTGTTCAGGCTCAAGTGGGTATGCGGAAGCAATTTTGATTTTAATATCTTCTGCTGTAGACTCACCAATAAGCATATTATATTTACGCTTTACGTGAGTGAGAATGCTTTCGTCCATTTTATCGCCGCCTACACGTACTGAACGTGCATATACAACGCCAGAAAGCGAAATAACAGCAACTTCTGTTGTACCACCGCCAATGTCAACTACCATGTTAGAAGTTGGTTCTTGAATAGGTAAATTCGCTCCAATAGCTGCTGCCATCGGTTCTTCAATTAAAAATACTTTACGTGCGCCTGCGCTTTCAGCTGATTCTTTAACAGCACGCTTTTCAACTTGAGTTATGCCAGTAGGAACGCAGATCATAATACGTGGTCTTACTAAACGGCGAGAATTGTGAACCTTAGAAATAAAATAACGAAGCATTGCTTCTGTTACTTCAAAGTCAGCAATAACGCCATCTTTCATAGGACGTATCGCCCTGATGTTTCCAGGTACTTTACCAAGCATTTTCTTGGCTTCTGTGCCTACTGCTAAAACGTGTTTTGCGCCTCTATGATCTGTTTTGACAGCAACAACTGAGGGTTCACGTAATACAATTCCTTTGCCTTTCACATATATACAAGTATTAGCTGTACCTAAATCAATCGCTAAATCGTTTGAAAAGGCACCTAGAAGTCTATCAATTATTTTTGCCATCTTTAAATTCCATTAAAAAGTTATTGTCGTAGTATGGACAAACACATAAGTTTTGTCAACAAATTAATAGCCAAAGAGCTTATTTTGACTAGATTTTTACTCCTATAAACGAGACTTAAAATCTTCGTATGTAAAGCTTTTGTCGACTGTTATTAAGCCATTTTGAAGCCTTGCTATGTCTGGAAGTGCTAATCCATTGAAAGTATTTGTTTTTACCATGGAATATATGGCCATGTCTCTAAATATAACAATATCACCAGTTTGCAGAGGTTTCTCAAAATCGTAAATGCCAATATTATCGCCAGCAAGGCATGATTTACCAGCAAGTCTAAATGTTTTTTCTGTGGTAGGTGTGAGATCAAGATGAATGTTCGCATCTACGATGTTTGGTGTATAAGGCATTTCTATCACGTCAGGCATGTGGCAAGAGGCAGAGCAATCCATTATTGCAGTCGGAATATCTGCTTGAACCACATCAAGTACACGTGTTGCTAAAAAACCAGCATTCAAAGCTACTGCCTCGCCAGGCTCTAAATATATTTGAAGATTGAATTTTTCTTTGGCTTTTTCAATTGTTGCACATAAAAGTTCAATGTCATAGTCTGAACGTGTAATATGATGCCCGCCACCAAAGTTAAGCCATTTTAACCCTTGAATATATTCAGCAAAATTCAATTCCACAACTTCATAAGTGCGAGCCAAAGCGTCAGAATTATGTTCGCATAAGGTATGGAAATGTAAGCCAGATATATGCTGCATGCGCTCAGGTGTAGCATAAAGTTCAAATTCTTTTAAACGTATTCCTAAACGAGAGGAATCTGCACAAGGATCATAAATAGGAAAATCGCCCTCAGAATGTTCAGGATTAATTCTTAAACCAATTTCAATATTGCAATTGTGCTCTTTGTTATACGCAAGAATTTTAGGTAAATGTTGGTCAAATTGAGTGAAAGAATTAAAAAGAATGTGGTCGCAAAGTGTAAGCAATTCGTCCATATCTTCATCTGAATATGCAGCCGCAAATGAATGCACTTCGCCTCGAAAATCTTCCCTTGCAAGACGAGCTTCGTATGGAGAAGAAGCACAACAGCCATATAATGGCCCATCATAGGCCTTCGAAAGAACGCCAAATGTCGAATATTGAGAAAAAGCCTTAAGCGCAAGAAGAATTTTTGCGCCCGTTCTTTCTTGAACTTGATTTAATATATCTACATTTGATTTGAGTTTTTCAATATCTGTAATGAAAACTGGGGTTTTTAAGTCGCTTATCAATGCTTTGTCTATCATAGTTCACCATGCATAAAAAGTATAGAATTTGTTATACTGTTATGACTCAAATAAAATCAAAATGCAAGTTTAATAAAATACAGTGAATGTGATTTTTTTTGTTTGTTAATTGGGGGAAAGAAAAACCAAACTTTTGAAAAAGTTAGGTTTTTCTCTCCCC
>CAYJDN010000134.1:0-5836 GCA_964368925.1 uncultured Desulfovibrionaceae bacterium
CCACTTTTGTTTTCTATTGTTATAAGCTCTGCTTGTTCATAAATATGGCTATCGAGAGTATAACCGCTTGGGGCGCCGTTAAAAGCTACAAAAATACTATAATTATGGCTTGTCCATTTTTTTTTGATGATTTCGACAAGGCACTTTGTGTCTTCGACACGAGAAAAAACTCTAATAATTACAGCAATATTCTTCACTCAAAGAACCTTTTTTCTAATATGTTTGCTAAAGTATCAAGCCCTTTGCGTTCAAGTGCTGACATGGTGAGGGCAGAGGGATAAGTGATAAGCAAGTCTTCTTTCACTTCTTCGCTTGCATTTTCCCACTTATTCAATATGAGCAATGTTTCTTTTTCGTCCAATTTCATTTCTTGGAGAATATTTTCAACTGCTTGAATTTGTTCTTTTAAATTTGGATGAGAAGCATCAGCAACATGCAAGAGCAAGTCTGCTTCTTCTAATTCTTCTAAGGTTGCTCTAAAAGCTTCTTGTAAGTCTTTAGGGAGGTTACGAATAAAGCCCACAGTATCAGCAAGCACAAGTTCGTGTTCTTTAGGAAAGCGTAAGCGTCTTGTTGTTGGATCAAGTGTTGCAAAAAGTTTATTTTCGGCGAGCACTTC
This sequence comes from uncultured Desulfovibrionaceae bacterium, assembly GCA_964368925.1. GTDB lineage: Bacteria > Desulfobacterota > Desulfovibrionia > Desulfovibrionales > Desulfovibrionaceae > CAYJAZ01. The sequence continues at coordinate 620 of CAYJDN010000134.1, forward strand.
TGCATTTGTGAGCGCATTTAGTAAGGTAGATTTACCCACGTTTGTATAGCCCACAAGGGAAACAACGGGAAGATTTGTCTTATTTCTGCGCACACGGCCAAGATTTCTTTGCTTTCTTAACTGTTCGAGTTCTTTTTTGATATAGGCTATGCGGTCACGCACTCTACGTCTATCAGTTTCAAGCTTCGTTTCACCAGGACCACGGCCGCCAATGCCACCAGCAAGTCTATCCATAGCTGGTTTTTTACCAATAAGGCGTGGTAGAGTGTATTTTAATTGCGCCATTTCTACTTGCAATTTACCAGCCTTAGTTTTGGCATTTTGTGCAAAAATATCAAGTATTAACTGAGTTCTATCTAAAACTTTTCTTTCTGTCATTTCTGATAGATTTTGTAATTGCGCAGGCGCAAGATCATTATCGAAAATAACAAGTCCTGCTTGTCCTTGTAGAGCAAGAATTTCAAGCTCTGCTAATTTCCCCTTGCCTAAAATGGAGCGTGGGTGCAGTTTTCCTACTCTTTGAATAAGTCTTCCTGTCACTTCTATGCCAGCTGTGCGAGCAAGTTCTTCCAATTCATCTAAAAAGAGATTTTGCACATCTTTTGGCGCTGTTGAAACAGAAATTAATACTGCTTTTTCAAAATAGCCATGTCCCGCTTTTAAACCAGAATTTATTTCACGACTTGTCTTAGTATTACGCTCTAATTCCGCTTCAATAGCCTCAATATTGGCGTTGATATCAATGTCGAAGCGATCCCAAGATTCTGGTTTATAGACTTTGTAGGGTAAATTATCAATATTTTGTGGCAGTAAATGCGCATACTGCAATTGAACAGGCGCACCATGCGGATTTACAGTGAGTACCTGAACGCCATCTAAGCGCAAGAAGAGCATATCCATAAGATCTTCTTGCGATAGGGGTTCCATGTTTAAATGCGTATGTAATAGTCTTAAAGCTCTAAAGCGGCCAATAGAATTACGAAGCGGAAGTTCAGGAATGAAAAGACCGTCGCTCGTACCAACAATAAGCATAAGCACTAGGCCCTCACGGTCGATAATTAGACCAATTTGCCTATTGATCAGACGTGACACAGCACAGATTTCGTGGGCTTGATCATTGCTGTAGCCCCTTAATTCTGTGTATTTTCTTTTTCCAAGATTGCTTATAGCTTTAATTTCATTTGTTTTTAAGCCTGCAATGTTTCCTTCAACTTTAGCCGCCATGTAAGTCCTTATTATAATGTAGAAAGGTAGCCAGTAATCATAGCATCGTATTCAGATGTACGCTTGAAAGTATCAGCCGCCATTTTTTGTCTAAAGGCAAGATCAATTTTCATATCATTTTCTTTCATTTGTTCCATAGCTTCTGCATAGTTAGCAAAATCTGAAAGTACAAGAATGGAATGATAATTTTTTGAAGAAGCACGTAGAAGACAAGGGCCACCTATGTCGATTTCTTCAACCATTTGACGCACTGGTAATTTTTTTTCTAGGGCAGATTTGAAATCATAAAGATTCACTACAACCATATCAAAAGCCGCTATATTATGGCTTTCAAGAGTGCTGAGGTGATCAGCATTGTCTTTATCTGCAAGAATACCGCCGTGAATGTGAGGGTGTAAAGTTTTCACTCTGCCACCAAGGATTTCAGGGAAATTTGTCACAGAGCTAACAGCTGTTACAGGTAATCCTTGTTCTTGAAGAAATTTTAATGTGCCACCTGTTGAAACAAGTTCTACATTGTTTTCCACTAAGAATTTTGCAAATTCAGCCAAATTATCTTTATGAGTTACGCTTATAAGCGCACGTTTGATTGGTAGAAAATCCATATTTAGTCCTTTATATGCTTATTTTAGATAGTTTACAGCGTTTTTGAATAAAACTGTGCCTAATAATGGGCTTTGTTCATCACTTGTTTTACAGCGTGTCCAAAGCGGGTGATTTGTGATATCGTTTGCCGCTTCAGGGTGTGGCATAAGGCCTAAGATATGTCCTGTAGGGTCGGTAAGACCAGCTATAGCAAGAGGCGAGTTGTTAGGATTTTTTGGATATTCTTGAGTGGCTAAGCCAGTTTCAGGATCAGAATATTGTAGAGCAATAAGATTTTCACTTTCAATGCGCTTTAATATTTCATCATTTAAAGTTACCAAACGTCCTTCACCATGACGCACTGGACAATCTAAATATTCAATTCCTTTAGTAAAAATACAAGGAGAATTTGCATTTGCCTTTAATTGTACCCATCTATCTTCATATCTTGCAGAAGCATTATGTGTAAGAGAGGCTTGTCTTGTGAAATAAGCCTTATCAAGTGCAGGAAGAATTCCAAGTTTTACAAGGAGTTGAAATCCATTACAAATGCCCATGATGAGCTTGCCTTGAGCTATAAATTCAGAAAGCGATTCCATTAATGGCTTACCAGTGTTATCATCGAGATGATACCATCTTTGAGCCGCTGCTTGAGCTGCCCCAAGATCATCGCCATCTAGAAATCCACCAGGGAAGAGCATGAATTGATAATCGGAAATTTTCACCTTGCCAGCAGCAATATCGGCAAAATGCACAATATCCGCTTTTTGTGCGCCACCAAGTAAGCAGGCATGCGCAGTTTCTTTGTGTGAATTTGTTCCAAAGCCTGTAATGACAAGAGCGTTTACTTTAGCCATAACGTGTCCTAATATTTTTATTTTTTATTGTTTTCAAGCACAAAATTGTACGCATCAACAAAGTTTGTTACGGGCACAGCACCACGAATAGTGATGTCGTTCATAAGAAAATATGGAGTACCAATAAAATCGAGCTTTTGCGCATCAGCAATGTCTTCTTTTATTAATGCCATATATTTCTTTTCATTTTTATCCAAATTTTTCTCAATATCCTTAGTGTTTAGACCAATTTGTCTAGCAATTTGAATAAGGGTATTGTCAGGATCTGCAAAAAATGCACTTTGGTTCGCATAGAGAGATCTATAAAAATTCCAAGCCTTTACTTCGTCAATATTGTAGGCCGCTAAGAACCATAAAGAAGCCTTTACAGCATAAGGGGAATCTAAATCTACGTTACTTTTGAAGGTATAGCGTATATCATTAGGATAGAGGCGCAAAAGCTCTTCAACATTCGCAGCACCATTAGCACAATAGGAGCAAGTAAAGTCAGAAAAAGCATAAAGAGTGATTGGTGCATCAGCTCTGCCCTTAGTTGGACGGCCTTCACTAGCAGCAACTTTGCTTGTTTTTATGTCATTTTTCCAGCCTTCCATAAGAGCTTCAGCTCTTAATTGCTCGTCTACAGCTTGAAACACTGAAACAAACAATTCCCTATGATCTCTTGCTGTTTGGTAATAGACTTCATGAAAAGTTGATTTGTCTTTTGAGAACAAATCTACAATAAGTTCAGGGTGTTCTTTAGCTAATGCATTGAAAGCGTCTATTTCAGCTTTACTAGCTTCGGCAAGAGCAATGCTTGAAGACATGGCTAAAAGCAAGATAGATAAAGATAATGTTTTAAAAATTTTATTCATAATAATCCTTAATAGTTAATGAGACTTTATCAATGTTTTTATTTGCGTCTTTGTTGTATGTATGTCTTTTAAATTTCTTCTAAGCATCATTTTGTTCAGCTTCACTTTGTTCAGCATTATTTTCTTCAGCTTCATTTTGCGCTTTTTCTTTTATCTTTTTCTTTTCAATAGTTGCAACAATAAGCACACTTATTTCATATAAGACCATCATAGGTAGCGCCATAAGTGTTTGTGAGAAAACATCAGGCGGAGTGAGGATAGCAGCAAGAATAAACATCATAAGTATTGCATATTTACGCCACTTGCGCATACGTTCTACAGTGATTAAACCCATGCGAGCTAAGAAGAAAGCAAATAAAGGCATTTCAAATACAAGCCCAAAAGCAAGAAGAAGTTTGAGCACAAAGCTTAAATATTCTTCAATCGAAATCATTGGGATAATGGTATCTGTCGCAAATCCCATAAAGAATTCAAAGGCAATTGGAAACACAAGGAAGTAACAAAATGCCGCACCACTTAGAAAGAAGAAAGCCGAGAAGAAGGCAAGTGGCATAAGCACAAGTTTTTCTTCTTTATACAGACCTGGAGCGACAAAAGCCCATACTTGATAAAAAGAAAAAGGAGAAGACAAAAAGAAGGAAAGCACGAGCGAAATCTTTAGATAAACAAAGAAAGCGCCAGCAGGTGAAGTATAAATGAGGGACGAGCCTTCAGGTAAATTTATTTGCAGTGGTAAGGATAAGTAATTATAAGCTAGTTCTGAAAGAGGATAGCAAGCAAAGAAACCAACAAGTATAACTAAGACAACACGTGTAAGCCTACGTCTTAATTCTTTTAAATGATCAAGAAGAGTCATCGGTTCTTCTTCAATTTCTTCTGCTTCATCTTCATTTAGACTATTATCCTCTTCTTCTTGTTCTGCTATTTCAGAGCTTTGTCTTGGTAGAGGAAGAGATTTTTCACTACTATTTTCGTCAATATCATCATTCGTAGAATCAATACTATCATCACTTGCTATAGTATTCATTTCGCCAATATTTTCACGCAAAAGAGCAGAGTCTTCAACTGCATTAAAGTCATCAGTAGAAGCAATCTGCTGTTCAGGCTCAGAATTTTGAAGCCCATTATTTACTTCATTTGCCTTAGCTGAAAGTGAAGCAAGAAGTTCTTTTTCTGTCATATGCTAAGCATCTTCCTTCTTTTCATTATTTTGTTTTTCACGATCTTGATTTTCAGCTGTAGAACTTTGAGCACTAGCACTATTTTCTTTCTTTTCTTGGCTAAATTCTTCTTTTGCCTCTTTTAAATTTTGCTCATGCTCTTTTCTTTTTTGTTCATGCTCTTCTAAAGCTATTTCAGTATTAAGAGTGCGTTGAAATTCATTCGACACTTTGCGAAATTCACCCAATGTTTTACCAATCGTCCTCGCAACTTTTGGCAGACTCTCAGGTCCAATAACTAATAACGCAACTATAAGTATTACAACGATTTCTGTAGTGCCAATTCCAAACATCTTTACCCTCCGAATGTGGAAACTATTTATAGCCTATATTATCAACTTGGTCAAGTTATCGCATATTCATTCAAAGATATAGGCTTTTGGGGGTGGAGAAGATTTTTTGGGGGAAAGAAAAACCAAACTTTTGAAAAAGTTAAGTTTTCCTCTCCCCCAAACCCCCTCTCCTTTCCTTACAAAA
>CAYJDN010000135.1:0-5835 GCA_964368925.1 uncultured Desulfovibrionaceae bacterium
AAGGAGTTTCTATGAAACGTACATACCAACCTAGCAAAATTAGAAGAAAAAGAACTCACGGTTTCCGTGAACGTATGAGCACACCTAGCGGACGTGCTATCATCTCACGTCGCCGTGCAAAAGGCCGTAAGCGCTTAGCTGTTTAATTTTCTCTATACGCTTTAGATTTTCGCCCTATCCTTTAGATTTTTTGCTCAATAAAAAAAATTCCAAAAGATAGTATCAAATCGAAAATCTTTGCTGTAACAGACAATTACCTAATTAGCATATAACAAGAAATTTGTTAGAGCCTTTGCAATAAGTAAAGCACAGAAGCTCTCACTGCCCGAAATGTGCTTAGAAAATCGAGTAAGAAATATAGTTAAACTATAGATCAAGCATGTATATTTTTTAAGCTTCTTATAAAGTAGTGATTCTTTTGTTTTTAATCTCATTGCAAATGCTCTAATTTTTTCTTGCTTGCTTGTTGGGTCTTTTCTCGTATCTAGGGTCTTTCTCAATGAATCTAGGAAAAAGTAATATGCATGCAGACTGGCAAAAAGAAAGACGACTCCTCAAAAGAGCTGAATTCACCCTTTGTTATGACAAAGGAACTAAAGTCCATTCTAAAAACTTTCTTGTTTTTATTCAAGAAGATATGAATAACAGTTTTCCGAGAATTGGCTTTGCTGTTACAAAGAAAATTGGAAACGCTGTAGTAAGAAATAGAGTGAAAAGACTCTTACGTGAATTTTGTAGACTCAATCAAAAGCTTTTTCCGCAAAATGCAAATATAGTCATCACTCCAAAAAAACACCTACATGTCGCCACCTTAGACTATGCAAAAGTTGAAAAAGAGCTTTCGTCACTTTTTATAAATAAAGTGAATAGCACACTCAATGCGGAGCACTAGCCTTGCTAAAAAAAATCCTCATTGCCCCAATTTTATTCTATAAAAAATGCATATCTCCACTTATGCCTAATGCTTGCCGCTTCTACCCCTCTTGCTCTAGCTACGCTATTGAAGCTATTCAAGTTCACGGCGCAATCAAAGGGCTCTACCTCGGCACACGCAGAATTTTGCGTTGTAATCCTTGGTGCGAAGGTGGCTTTGACCCCGTGCCCCCTAAAGAAAAAAATAATTAATCATTATTCCTTTTTTCAAAATTTGCATATATACATGTAAATCGTCATGCAAACAGCTAAATCTATTCATTTTATTTTTATTTTACACTTAGATTTTAATTTATAAAAATTCCATTATTCGCAGTCAATAGACTTGCAAATAATTGTAATTTCGTATACTTTCTTTTCTCTAAGCATTATTTTCACATAATTTAGCTTAGAAACTGTTTTCTAAAAAGGCATACTCGCTTTAACATACTGAATAAACTAAGCAAAGCGTGTTTGCACTTCTCATTAGACTCTGCTGTATAATTATTCTATCATTGTTTCATTTATCCAGTAAGAGCATTGTAACACTAAAAAGGATTTATTTTCATGGAAACAAAACGCGTCATTCTTGCCACAGTACTCTGCTTTATCATTCTCATTGGCTGGAGCCAACTTTCAATCTTTATGGGCTGGACACCAGATCCAAGCCTTCAAGAAGTCCAAACTACCGAAAGCCAAGCAGAAACCGTAGCACCTGCACCTGTGCAAACAACAACACCAACTGCAAACTTCGTCCCACAAGATGGAAGAGAAATCAAAATTGACACTCCACTCTATACCGCTACTATAAATTCAAGTGGTGCTATACTTAGCTCTTTCAAATTAAAAAATTATTCCGCAGCTTTAGGAAGCAACGAACCTGTTGAACTTATCAGCAATGAAGCAAGCCTTGTTTCACCTATGGGTATCTTATTCAATGGCCAACCTACTTGGTTTAACGCTGAATGGATGACAGAAGCTCAAGATATCGTTTTAGACGAAGGTGTAACAAGCCTCGAATTTGTAGGCCAAATGGGCGATGTGCAATTCAAACGTATCCTCACTTTTGCCGCTGACACCTATCTCATTAAAGAAAATTTCAGCATACTCCCGACTACAGCAATTTCAGCACGTACTTCATTTACTGTCGCGACCACAACTTTAGCGGGTGTTGATAATTCATACGACACAATGAAAGTTGTCTACGATGACGGTAGCTATGAAATAGACGACGATGTAAAAGATCTTACAAATGAAGGACTTCTACAACAAGGCACTTTCCAATGGTCAGGTCTTGCCTCTAACTACTTTATGGCAGCTGTAGCACCTGTAACTTCTACTCCCTCCACACTAAAAGCACGCATACAAAACGGCGTGTGGCGTGTGGCACTTGAAGAAAGTGACGAAATTTTACCAGCAAATGTTGAAACTATGTCAGAAACCTATTGGTGGTTTGGTCCAAAAGATCGTGAACTCCTCACTCTAGCGCCACAAAATCTACAAAGTTCAACTGATCTTGGCTTCTTCGACATTTTAGCTCGTCCTATGCTTTGGCTCATGAATTTCCTCTATTCTTTTGTGCATAACTGGGGTGTAGCAATTATCGTTCTAACAATCCTTATCAAACTCGCTTTCTGGCCACTTACTAAGAAAAGCTTTACTTCAATGGAAAAAATGAAGCGTCTTCAACCGATGATTCAAGACATTCAAAAGAAATACGCTAACGATCGTGAAGCACTTAGCCGTGAAACTATGCAATTATACAAAACCTATGGCGTAAATCCATTAGGTGGTTGTTTGCCAATTCTTGTGCAAATCCCTGTGTTTTTTGCTCTTTATCAAGTTTTACTACAAGCCTTAGCACTACGCCACTCAAGCTTTGTCACCTACTTACCATTCACAGATATACTTTGGTTAGCTGACCTTTCAGCAAAAGATCCATTATATATCACACCACTTCTTATGGGTGGTACAATGTTCTTACAACAATATCTAACACCTGCTATGGGCGATCCAACACAAAGAAAAATGATGCTTTTCATGCCTGTAATCTTCACTTTCCTTTTCCTAAACTTCCCATCAGGTCTTGTGCTTTACTGGCTTATGAGTAACGTTTTCTCAATTGCTCAGCAATGGTTCACACTAAGAAAAATTAAAAACTAGGATGTGTTTCTAAATTATTTGCTTTTGCTTTTTGGCAAAGAACAAAGATTTTCTCTTAGAGAATTTATCCAAATATAAGTTGCATGAAGAGAAAAAATCTGACGAAGCCAAATCAGTCAATAAAATCAAAGCATACCAATAAAGCTAATTTCAATTCGTACAAAGAATTTTGGCTATATCACCAAAAAACAAAAGCAAAAATGTAGACAACCAGCCTTATCAATAAATCAAAATAAAGGATATATACAATGAGCGAATTTATCGAATTCCAAGGGAAAAATATTGATAGCGCCATAGAAGAAGCTTGTGATTATTTTAATACTGAACGTGAAAAATTAGAAATTGAAATTCTTGAAGACTCCAAAAGTGGAGTATTTGGTATTATCGGCGCTAGAAAAGCCAAAATCCAAGCAAGAAAAATCGACCTATCTACAGTAAAAAATGAATCTGTTTTCACTCGTAGCGAAATTATTCCACGTGAAAATACTAAGCCAGCTATGGCAGCTCCAAAGCAAAAACCTGCAAAACTTGAGGATAGCCCTAAGAAATTAGAAAAACCACAAGAAAAAGTACAAGAGAAAAAAGCTGAAGCAAGCGAAAGCATTGAAATGCCTGCTGCTCAAGAAAATAATACAGTAGCAAAAAATGAAGCTCGTGAAGAAAATATTAATCAAACAAAAGAATTTTTAGACGCAAACTTCACTTCACTTGAAGAACTTGACCACGACGAACTAAAAGCTATTGTCATTGAAGTTGTTGAAAACATTGTAAAATATGTTGATCCAGATATCACAACTGAAGCAGAAATTCAAGATGAGCGTTTGTGTGTTACTATTCAATCAGAAGAATCTGGCCTACTTATTGGTAAAGAAGGGCAAACATTACAAGCGCTTGAATATCTTTCTGCTCGCATTATAGCAAAGAAAATTGGTGCACATGTGCGCATTCAAATTGAAATTGGCGACTATCGTTCACGTCAAGATCAACGCTTGCACGACTTCGCACTTACTCTTGCACAGAGAGTTTTAGAAACAGGAAAACCTGCTTCAACAAAACCACTTTCTTCTTATCAAAGACGTATTGTGCACGTTGCCTTGCAAGATATGACAGAAGTTCATACTCGCTCTATAGGCGAAGGTACAACAAAAAGAGTTATTGTTAGCAAAGCTAAAAACGATAGATATTAATTACAAAATGCCAAAATAGAGCGGCTTAAAATCTACTCTATTTTACAAATTTTTTGCAAAGCCTAGGAGGATCTACCATGACACAACATTCTGAAAACAATGAATATATGCCAGCTAGTAAATATGGAATTGCCTATGAAGGATACCCACTACTCATCTTCCTCGCTATCACTACACTAGCATTCGCACTCATAGAATTTGAATTACTCGCTATCATAGCGCTTATTCTCTTTTTCTTTACACTCCATTTCTTCCGTGACCCTGAACGTGTGACTCCACAAGATGACGATGTTGCTATATCTCCTGCGGACGGCAAAATCATTCGTATTCAAGAAATGGAAGACCCTATCACTAAAGAACAAAAAGTTTGTATCTCTGTTTTTATGAACGTGTTTTCAGTGCATATCAATAGAGTTCCAGTTTCGGGAAAAATCAAGAAAATTTTATATATTCCAGGTCTTTACCTCAATGCCGCTCTTGATAAAGCAAGCACAGATAATGAACGCTGTGCTTATGCAATGGAAGATGATAAGGGCAATGTCTGGACTTATGTTCAAATATCAGGCCTTGTTGCACGCCGCATTGTTTGCAAAGTTGAAGAAGGCGCGTATCTCAAACGTGGTAAACGTTTTGGACTTATCCGCTTTGGTTCTCGTGTAGATGTATATCTTCCAAAAGGATATTCACCAGCTGTAAGCATTGGTACACAAGTCTATGCAGCTGAAACGATACTTGCAAAAAAGGATTAATCGCATGGATAAAGAAAAAATTTCTACCGAGACTACTTCTTCTATCCCAAAAGAAAAACCAAAATTACGTAGAAGAGCAATTTATATTTTGCCAAACTTAGTGACAACAACTTCGCTTTTCTTCGCTTTTCTTAGTATTATTAATTCCATCAATCAAAGGCCAGCTCTTGCCGCATTTTGTATCATTATTTCTTCAATAATGGACGGTTTAGATGGAAAAGTTGCAAGACTTACAGGCACTTCGAGTGAATTCGGCGTTCAATACGACTCTTTATGCGACCTTGTTGCTTTTGGGCTTGCACCTGCAATACTTATGTGGTGCACATTTATTAAAGGCAGTGTGCTTTCAGATATAGGCAATGGCGTTGCTTTCCTCTATATTGCTTGTGCAGCTTTGCGACTTGCTCGCTTTAATGTTGCCGCTATGGTTGAAAATCCTGAAAAGAAATTCTTTGTTGGATTGCCAAGCCCTGCGGCTGGATTAACCTTAGCTGCATTTGTTCTCTTCTTGAGCATACAACCCTACACAATGGAGCTTTACTTCACTTCTGTTATTGCGCTTGCGCTTACGGCTCTTGCTGGTTTACTGATGGTAAGTAGAGTGCGCTATTATTCATTCAAAGATTTTACTTGGGCTAAAACACACCCATTTCAAACTCTCGTACTCTTTGTATTCTTGCTTGTATTACTTACAACTAATACAGAATTACTCTTCTTTCCTATAATAATAACATATATATTTTCGGGACTTATCTATACTCTCGTGTATATTCCTTTGAAAGTGTATAAGGCGAGAAAACACGAAAAGTTAGGACATTAAATAG
>CAYJDN010000136.1:0-5832 GCA_964368925.1 uncultured Desulfovibrionaceae bacterium
GCATTACAAATCCTTGCTGATCCTAATATTATGCAAGAACAAGGATTACAAAAGCATTTAGAACTCTTTGTTTTCCTGCATTGCAAATTGATCATGTGTAAAATTTTGTTGAAAAATTTTAGCACTTTACATGCAGATAATAAAATTCTAATTGATATTTTTAGTAGAAACACAAAAATAAATTTAGAAAGCATAGAAATAGCGTGTAATTTCAACGAAATAGAAAAAGTACAAGTTGAAATATATTATACTATAGCCCAACTAAAGACTATCAAGAAAATTTACCCGAAAATGCCCTTGATTATGCACTTATGGCTTGGGAATTATCAGCAAATTCTCGTATTTTAGATTTTATACTTAATATTACCGAAAAATTTCATCTTACAGGTGAATATTTAGATATTTTTCTCCCATTATTAGAAAAAGACACACTTACAAAGGCGCAGAAAGACATTATCATATATAATGCTAAGGCTTATTATATGAAGGATTTTCTCTCGAATAATTTCTAAAATGTCTTTATTATGCTGCTAAAAAAAGCAAATAACAGCATAATTTAGAAACACATTCTAGCTTTATTTATTCTTCTTTTCCAAATCTAACAATTGCTCTTTTAAATCTAAACCGCCAGCATAGCCAACTAATTTTCCATTAGCCCCTATCACTCTATGGCAGGGAACAGCTACTGAAATTGGATTTTTATTATTTGCCATTCCGACTGCTCGTGAGGCCTTACTATTTCCTACTTGACTTGCTATCTCTTTATAGCTTCGTGTTTCTCCATATGGAATTGTACAAAGGGCTTCCCACACTTTTTTTTGAAAGTCAGTTCCCTCTAGAGTATATTTGAAAGTGAAGACTTTTCTTTTACCATCAAAATATTCTTCTAATTCTCTAAAAACTAAATCAGTGAATGGAGTTTTAATTCCATCACCTTCAAGTCCATCACGTCGAAACTTCAAATAGTAAACACTATCATTACTATATTCAATAAGAATCTCACCAAACTTACTTTCATAAATAGCATAATCTTTCATAGAACTACCTTTTTTATATCACACTAACTATTATAGCGATATTATTAATTATTTTTTTTAAAAATATAACTCAAATTTGCTTAATTTGAAAGAGTATAATTAAGCTTTAAATTTGAAATTTTGAATTATTGAAAAAAAATTGTCGACTGCAATACAAAATTTTATACATTTTCCATATTACAAAGTGTAAAAAGAGCCTTTTAGTATTATATGCAACCTATTGAATATACTTTCTAAAAATAATTTTCACTTAGTAATAATGTTTATATAAAAAATATCTTGTCAAAGCCTAAAATTTATGCTATTTATTACACATTAGTTAATCATTTTATTTAATTGAGGAAAGAATGAATAGTCGCGAAGAAACTCATGCCAAGTTAATGTTACAGAAATTTTTAGACAATTCTGTGCCTGAATATATACTTGATATGGCACAATTTACTTTGGGAGAATCAAGTATTGGCAAAGTCAATATCGACACAGTCGGAGAAAACATTAAATTTGATGCTGCAATTAGTGGCGAAGATTTTCAAAGCTATCATCCGCAAATTTCATTAAATCTTGGGGACAAGCGTATTGAGCACTCTTGTGATTGTATGGAATCTTTTTCGGAGCCCTGCAAACACATAGCAGCATTGTCAAAACATTTAACGCAAACCCTCAAAAGTACTGAAGATAATGTCACCCCTCCAGCTCCTAAGCCGCCATCGCAGTGGAGGCAAAACTTCCGTTCTTTCTATAGTGGAAAATTAGATCCAGAAACTTCAAAGCACTATTTCCTTTTCCATTTCTACCCAGAAATGGGCAGAATTTCTGTTGCTTTTTTCCGTGCAAGACAAAATAAAACAGGCATTTCAACCGTAAGACAAGACATCACAGTTGCTCAAATTCTTGCTAATCCAGATTGGTGCGATCAATCACCAGAACTCCCACATATTTTAGAACTGATTTCTCATCACCTTGACTATCAAGGCCATAAAATTGAAATTCCAGATGGTTTACTCTCTTGGTTTTTATGGGCAGTGCGCAATGAATATTATCTTTTCTATCAAGACGGCGAAAGTCCTTTTAGAATTGAATCTAAAACAATGCGATTAAAGCTACGCCCATCAATGGAAGAAGAGGGTTTAAAGTTTGATGTATTCTTACAAAGCGAGGGCAAAGAACCTTTTTCAATTATTGATGAAGAGGAAGATTATTATAATGATGATATTCCACGACAAAAAGTTTCTTTCCACGGGCAAATGCCTTTATGGATGTGTAGGCATCAAACGCTCTACCCTGTTCAAACAAGCTTAAACCATGATATTATTCATAGTTTAGTAGTAAATCCGCCCCTTATTCCATCTTCAGATATTCCTGAATTTTTGGATAGAGTTTGGACAAGATTACCAGCTTCTGAATTGTATGAGCAAGACGATTTCTTACGTATTATGGAGCCAATTTTCCAACCAGCAAGTTATAATCCGAAATTATATCTTGACGAGGAAGGTTCTTTACTCACTTTAGAAATTCAAAATATTTATGAAACCGTTCACGGCGAATTCAATATGATTGGCCCTAACCCAGATTTCCAAACTGGTTCTTATGTCTATGATGGAAAAACCTATCTTGTTAGAAGAAATCAGGGCGAAGAAGCAAGACTTTTACAAGAATTATATGATGTTCGCTTCCAACCTCGTAGTAATAAACTTTGGTTTATGGAACCAGAAGAAGCCATTGCTTTCTTACTTGATTTCTATCCAACCTTTGTTGAAAACTGGAGTGTTTACGGCGAAGCAACCCTATCTCGCTATAATAAAGTTCATAAATCTTCAAATGTTATCACTGCAACTGTTGAAAGTAATGAACAAGAAAAATGGTTCACTCTCAATATTGAAATTGAATATGATGGTCAAAGTCTTCCTCTTGAAAGAATTTGGAGAGCATGGCTTAAAGGCAAGCGTTATGTTCAGCTTAAAGACGGTTCTTATGCCTCATTGCCTGAATCATGGCTAGAAAAACTTGCGCATAAGCTCAAAGTTCTTGGGCTTGATCCAACAAAAGCGCCAAAAACACAATTCAAACAATTTGAAGCACCTGCTCTTGAAGCTCTTCTTGAAGATGTTCCAAATACACATGTTGATTCTTTCTGGTCAAACCTACGTGAAAGCATACGCAACTTTACAGAAGTTGAAGCAATTGAAGCACCTAGAGGATTAGACGCAACCTTGCGCCCTTACCAATTACAAGGTATTTCTTATATGAACTTCCTTAAAAATTATGGTTTTGGCGGTATTTTGGCTGACGAAATGGGTCTTGGTAAAACAGTACAAACACTTGCATTTATTCAACATATGAAAAATACTGGTGCAACTGGTCCAAACCTTATTGTTGTGCCTACTTCAGTTTTACCAAACTGGGATCGTGAAGCATCTAAATTTGTGCCAGAACTTGTACGTGTTATTGTATATGGCACAAGACGTGAAAATATCTTCAAAAAAATTGGCGGTGCTGATTTAGTTATCACAACTTATGCTTTATTAAGACGTGATATGGAAGAGCTTGAAAAGCATGAATTTAACTCCATCATTCTTGATGAAGCGCAAAACATCAAAAATCCAAATACAATAACAGCACGCTCTGTAAGGCAGATAAATGCAAAAATGCGTCTATGTCTATCAGGTACACCAATTGAAAATAATCTCTTTGAATTATGGTCATTATTTGAATTTTTAATGCCTGGCTTCCTAGGCTCGCAGCATGCTTTCCATCGTGGAATAGTAAAGCCTATCAAAGATGGCGATGTCGAAACACTCGATTATTTGCGTTCGAGAGTAAAGCCCTTTATTCTTCGTCGTACTAAGGCAGAAGTTGTGCAAGATCTTCCACCAAAGATTGAAAACATCACTTACTGTGCTCTTTCTGACGAACAAACAGAACTCTATGCTGCTCTTGCGAAGAAGTTGCGTGAGCAAGTGCTTGCAGATGTTGATGAAAAAGGTATGGCAAAGTCGCAGATGTCTATTCTTGACGCCTTGCTCAAATTACGTCAAATTTGTTGTCACCCACGCTTGTTAAAACTCGATATGCCTGGATTTACTAACAATCTCACTTCAGGTAAGTTTGAAGCCTTTAAAGATATGGTTATTGATCTTGTTGAGGGCGGACATAAGGTTCTTATCTTCTCACAATTTGTACAAATGCTCCATATAATTCGTTCATGGTTGCAAATGACTGATATTCCTTTCTGTTATCTTGATGGTTCAAGTAAGGACAGATTGGAACAAGTTGATAGATTTAACTCAAGTCCTGAAATTCCTATTTTCTTAATTTCGCTTAAAGCTGGTGGTACTGGTCTAAATCTCACTTCTGCTGACTACGTTATTCACTACGATCCATGGTGGAACCCTGCTGTTGAAAGTCAAGCAACTGACAGAGCGCACCGTATCGGACAGAAAAAGCAAGTATTTTCTTACAAGCTTATTTGTGAAAACACAGTTGAAGAAAAAATCCTACGTTTACAAGATGTTAAGCGTGGCTTTGCAGAAGCTGTTATACCTGACAAAGATTCATGGAAATCGCTCACACGTGATGACCTAGAAATGCTCTTTGAAGTTTAAACAACATAACTTTGTGCGTGATGGAACAATAAAATGAATCATATTAAGTATTTAATTTCACTTTATTGTTCTATTGCGCTTATTTTTTTTCCTGTCTATTCTCATGCCATTTTTTCTGAAATGACCATACGTGAGGAGCGAGCATTAGGCTTAGAATTTGATCTTGTTATGAAGACGCAAGCGCCTCTTCTTTATGATCCTTTTATTAAAGATTATGTTCAATCGGTTACAGATATTTTATTGCAATATGCACCGCCACAGCAATATCCATTTGAATCTAATGTCATTATTGATCCAAGTTTGAATGCTTTTGCTGTTCCTGGGGGCTTTTTATTTTTGCACACTGGCCTTTTGTTAATTATGGAAAGTGAAGACGAACTTGCCGCCATTATGGCACATGAAATTTCTCATGTCACGCAAAGGCATATCGCAAAGAGGCAAGCACAAGGGCAAAAAGCCATGCTTGCAAGTTTTATTGGTGCATTAGCGCTCGCTTTAGCTGGCACTACAACTAATTCTATGGACGGCGCACAAGCTGGCATGATTGGCGCTCTTGCGGCAGGGCAATCGGCGATTTTGAGCTATAGCAGAGATAATGAGAGCGAGGCTGACAATTTTGGTTTTAATTTTATGACAGCTGCTGGCTATAATCCTGAAGCATATATCACTTCTTTTCAAAAAATGCAGGCGCAAGCTTCTCTTTCAGCTTCAATTCCTGTCTATTTGTCGACACACCCAGGCCTTAATGAACGCATTGTAAACATTGCAACAAGATTGCATTCGCAAAGCAATAAAATTAATATAAAGCATAGTGATAATAGTCAATTTTTCAAAGTCCAAGCCTTTGTGCGTGCTCAATTAGACACAATAAATAATGCTAAAATTAATTTTGCAAAGATGGATAAGGAAGAACCGATGACTCAACTTGGGCTTGGCATTATTCATACAAGAGATTTCAAATTTGACGCAGCTGAAACTGCCTATACGAAATTAGAAGAAATTATCAATTCAAATTATTATAAAAATCATAAAGACTATGCCTTTTATTTGCGTGAATTAGGGCGTTATAACTTTCAATACGCAGATATACAAAAAGCCTATGAATTTTTACAAAAAGCTATAGAAATCAATCCACAAGATGATATGGCGCATTACTTCTATGGAAGAACATTAAGCAAATTAGACAAAGAACA
>CAYJDN010000137.1:0-5819 GCA_964368925.1 uncultured Desulfovibrionaceae bacterium
AGAGGAGGGGGAACCTAAACTTTTTTATAAAAAAGTTTTGGTTCCCCCTCCTCTCGAAAATTAAAAAAACAAAAAAATAATTTATTCTGGAATGTATCCTTTGTCTTCTAATAGATCTTTTTTTTCAGCGGCTTCTTTTGCTAGGGCGTCGCATCTTTCGTTCATTGGGTGTCCGCTGTGTCCTTTGATCCAGTTGAAGTTAATGCTATGTTTTTGTAGTTCTTTGTAGAGAATTTCCCAAAGATCCTTGTTTTTAACATCTTTTTTATTTGCTGTTTTCCAGCCATTTTTCTGCCAATTTGCTAGCCATGCTTTTTTGATTGCGTTGATGACGTATTGTGAATCGGTGTAAATTTCCACATGACATTTTTCTTTGAGTGCTTGTAGACCTACGATAACGCCTAATATTTCCATTCTATTATTTGTTGTAAGGGTGTAGCCTTGATTCATTTCTTTTGATTTACCGTTGTATTCTAGAATGATACCATATCCACCTCTACCTGGGTTACCGAGGCAAGAGCCGTCGGAGTAGAGGTTTATTTTTTTTATATTTGTCATTTTGAACCTGATATTATTTTAATATTCTTTAAAATTAATCTTTATTATTTTCTTTAGAAGCTATTTTTTCTTCTTCGACTATGGTTTTGTTTCCTTGTTCATCGAATTGAATTTTTTTATTTTTGCCAAAGAGTTCATATTCTACGTAGGAAGAACCTTGAATATCTGATTCTGTATTTTTAGTTATTTGATTTTCGAGATTTTCACGTTCTTTTTGTAGTTTTTGTGCGTCTTCGAGTACGTTTCTGTAGCCAGCGACAATGCCTATGACGAAACCAACGATGAGTCCAATAGGGTCGGTTTTGAAATAGTTATCGAAGAGGTAGCCTAGAATACAGCCAAGCAGTGGGCCAGAAATCATATGCATGCCCATAGTTGAGGCTGTACCTAAATAGTCGGAAACGGCTGATTTCTTTTTCTTTTTATTGTCATTATTAATATTGTTCGACATTTTGTTCCTTTTGCTTGTAATTTATATAAACTTGTGTCACTCTAACTCTAGCGGGGAATAAGAAATTTATCTCCCATCAAAGACATATACTATAGTATATACAAGGAGTTTTTATGTCAATTAAAAATGGAGATATCGTTTCTGTACATTATGTTGGCACATTTGAAGACGGCGAAGAATTCGATCGTTCCTCAGAAAATAAGCCACTCTCTTTTACAGTGGGTGCTGGCCAAATGATTACAGGCTTTGATAAGTCAGTTGTTGGAAAGAATGTAGGCGATGTCTATTCGATTTCGCTTCCACCGTCAGAAGCCTATGGCGAGTATGATGAAGAACTCGTGTTTGAAGTTGGCAAAGAAGATTTCCCAACCGACATCACTCCCGAAGTGGGCATGGCTTTTCATATCCAAACAGAACAAGGCGACATTGAAGCCGTTATCGTTCAGGTGAATGAAGACAGTTTAGTTTTTGATTCTAACTTCCCAATGGCTGGTGAAACACTTAATTTTGAAATTACTATTGCTGAAGTTAAAGCGAAATAAGTAACCAACTACAAAAGTAAGTAAACACACTAAACTATTTGAAATACTTTGTGAATTAGAGATAGTTTCAAATAAGTAAAATTAGTCAAAAGAGAAGAGCTCGTGTCAACGGGCTTTTTTTTTATAAAATTGAAGGGTGAAAATATATCTTATTGCTCTTTTAGAGTATTATAATTTATATTTTATTACTAATTCTTTAGATTTTTCGGCGCAAATCTTATCGCAATCGTCCATACCAAGAATAAGGGCTTCTTTAGCAAATTCGATGTATTGCGGATAGGTATCGAGGAGAATTTCTACGGCATTATAGCAATGTATGCGTAGTGGTGCGAAATCGCAGAAATTTGAATCGCCATCACGATCACGAATGTAAGAGATGAGAATTTTGTAATATTCTTTAGCTAAGTCGCTGTTTTGAATAAGACAATAAGCGAATGCCATAGGCAGCCCCCAGCCAATATTTCCAGATTCTTCATTCATTTGCCAAAGTATACGGCGTATAATTATGCGAGCTTGTTCGCTTTTTTCTTTATCTTGATATATATTGCTTACAGCGTAGCCTAGCATTTTAGCTGCACGAGTTGTGAGTGGTTCAGATTCTGGCAAACAAGCGAAAAGTGGACTAATCCACTGTTCTATTGGTAGGGATTTTATAGACGCAGGCAGAGTGCCGAGTGCAAACTCTTGATTATTTAGGTATGTACGTAATTCTTGCTTGATCTTTCTAAAATGTGGCATAGTTTATCTCATGTTTTCTATAGATTTACTTTTAATAGTTAAGCATATTTTGATTTATGGCAAGTTTTGAAGTGTTATTGAGCTAAATGGGTCTAAATGGAGCTAAGAAGTGCTATGCTTTTTAAGATCTTATATATATAAGTTGCAGGCGATGCGATTTTTATAACTATCTAGTATTTTGTGTTTAATTTAATAAATGTTAGAAAAATAATTAATTTTCAAAAAATCGCTTGACATTTTATTGAAAAAAGGGCAAAAATGCTTCTCTCGTATCGAGAACAATTCTACATGGCGGATGGAGGTTTATTATGTCTGCACCTAGTAAAATACTTGAAAATGCTGTTAAAACCGCAGCAGGCGTGGAACTAAACGGTATCGTTTTGAAGCCTGTAGTTGAACAATGCGATGGTTGTGAACGCATTAGAATTTTTGAAGAAAGCAATTTCTGTGGCGCATATCCTAACCCAGAACGTAAATGGGTAGGCGCACGTTGCAACTTTGCTACACATATTAAAGTGGCTGCTAAAGCTTCTGCTAAAGTTAACCCACTTAAAGCTTCTAAACGTGCTGCTAAAGGTAAATAGTTAGCGAGCGTAGCGAGCAAAGGCTTTAGCGAACGAGCAAAAACGACGTTTTTTGCGAAGTGAGGATTTTGTGCTCCACGAGCCAAAATCTATATAATAAAGCCAACCCACTTAAAGCTTCTAAACGTGCTGCTAAAGGTAAATAGTTAGCGAGCGTTCACTTTAGAAAGAAATGACTGAGGTGTGAAGAATAAAATTTTGAAAAAATTAAAATTCTTCAAAAAAAAGCTTTACAAATATCGCCGAATGTTGTAGAAAAATTCTTCAGCGTAAAGCAAATACACGGAGTGTGGCGCAGCTTGGTAGCGCATCTGGTTTGGGACCAGAGGGTCGCTGGTTCGAATCCAGTCGCTCCGACCATAAATGTATCACCCCCCATGATGTGAAAAACATCTGGGGGGTGTTTTTTTTTATTATACAATGAGATTTTCTCCTCTAATTCACATAAAGGCTTTTAACAATGCACATTATTCTTTATGAACCAGAATTTGGATTAAACACTGGTAACATTGGCAGAACGTGTTTAGGCACAGGTATTGCATTACATCTTATAGAACCACTAGGCTTCAAGCTTACTGATAAAGAAATAAAAAGAGCAGGGCTTGACTATTGGAAGGATGTTGACGTAAAAGTATGGAAGAACCTTGATGAATACTTGCATGCCTATCCTGACAAAAGGATTGTTTGCACTTCTGCTCGTCAAGGTATGCCGCTTCAAAATTTTGACTATAACACAAATGACGCCTATATGTTTGGGCCAGAAACTAGAGGGATACCAGCACACGTGCTTGCACGCTTTCAAGATAGATTGCGTATACCCACTAAAAATTCTATTCGCTCACTCAATCTTGCAAATTCAGTTGCGATTGTCGCTTTTTTTGCCTTAGACAGAGTAGGCGATTTGGATAAATGGCTCTAGTGCCAAATAAAACATTATTCACAAATACTTAACTTTCCACGTAAATTCTATAACTTTATGATAACATTCAAAATGCATAAAAAGTAATAACGGCTAGAAATTATGGATATATTTGCATTTGATCTCCCCACAATATACTCTTTCTTGCTAACGCTGATGCGAGCGTCTTTAGTTATATTCATGTTTCCGATTTTCAACGTAAGCTCATTACCTGCGCAATGGAAAGGCGCATTTGTTGTTGTGTTTACTTTCGCAATTTGGCCACACGTTGCTTTATCTGGTCTTGCCATGCCTGAGCACCCATTAGGAATTTTTCTTTTTATGTTTGGCGAATTAGTGCTTGGCATAGCCCTAGGGCTTTCGATACGTTTCTTTTTTGCGGGCATTCAATCTGGTGGTGAACTTATTTCAATGCAAATGGGTTTTTCAATGATTACCTTTGCTGATCCTATGAGTGGAAGCCAAACTGGTTTGGTAGCGCACTTACTCTATATGATTGCTACTCTTGTTTTCTTCGCATTTGATGGGCATTTGTACTTATTAAAGGCCTTTGTTGAAACCTATAAATATATTCCTGCTGGCGGAGTGATGCTAGGCGAGCATATAAGTACTCAAATTATCACACTTTCTGCAACAATTTTCATATTCGCTGTCAAAATAATTTCTCCTGTTCTTGCAGCATTATTTCTCACAGAAATTGGGCTTGCACTTATGAGTAAGGCCGCACCACAGATGAACATTTTAGAATTTGGTTTTCCATTAAAAATTCTTATTGGATTTTTCTTTATTATACTAACCTTTAACTTTATTCCTATGGAAGTTGAAAATTATATCAATGGATTAGACGATTTATTTCTCAATTTGATTCGCTCTATGAGTGCGGATTTCCACACGCAGTAGGTAGTTTATGGCAAAAGATCAAAGTAAAACTGAAAAAGCCACCCCAAAGCAGCGAGAGAAGCAACGAAAAGAGGGCAATGTTCCTAAGGGGCAGGAAATAATCAAAACCATAAGTATTTTAATAGCTATGGTGGTTTTATATTTGTATTTTGGCATAATGTTTGAGCGTCTAAAAGCTATCGCCTCTTATTTTTTTAAAAATGCCGCTGATTTCACATTGAATGAAACAGAAATGTCCACGCTGTTTTTTATGGTTGTAATGGAATTTGCAATCTTAGTTGCTCCAGTTATAGTATCAATCTTTGTTGCTGTAATTATTACACAAAGATGGCAGGTTGGGCCATTATGGACAACAGAAGTTTTCAAAATGCGTTGGGATAATTTCAATCTTATCAAGGGAATACAAAAGCTTTTCTTTTCCTCGCAAACAGTTGCACGTCTATTGCGCAGTATAGCACTAGCCCTTGTAATTGGTTATATTCCTTACCGATACATTATGAATGAGTATCCTAAGTTTATATATCTTTATCATTCTAGTGTCGAAGGTTTTGCTCATTATTTAGTTGAGAACGCATTTTGGATGGTGATGTACACGCTTTTTGCAATGATCATTATTTCCATAGCTGATCTTGCCTATACTCGTTATGATTATGAAGAGAATATTAAAATGAGTAAGCAAGAAATCAAAGATGAATACAAGCAGACTGAGGGTAGCCCAGAAGTAAAGCAAAAGCAAAAGCAAAAGATGTTTGAAATTATGACAAATAGAATGATGCGTGATATTCCACGTGCTGACGTTATCATAACAAACCCAACTCACTTTGCTGTTGCACTCATGTATGATCCTATGATTTCAAATGCTCCTCTTGTTGTCGCTAAAGGTGTTGACCATCTTGCGCAAAAAATCAAAGAAATTGCAAGTGAGCATGATATTCCAATAAAAGAAAATAGGCCGCTCGCTCGTGCTCTCTACGATCAAGTTGAAGTGGGTGACATGATACCCGAAGATTTATACAAAGCGGTTGCAGCTATTTTAGCTGAGATTTGGAAGCTCAAAGGAAAGAAAATTAAATAGTTTGGGATTTGTTCAAGCGCAGATAGCGCATAGTAATTTTCATTTAATTTAT
>CAYJDN010000138.1:0-5818 GCA_964368925.1 uncultured Desulfovibrionaceae bacterium
ACGCCTCTTATTTCTTGCTGTTTTACTTCGTAAAACAGAGAAATAAGGGCTCTGAATGACAAAGAAAATATGGATTAATACTATCAAAAGTTTCTTTCCTTACGTCACTCAGAGGGTGAAGCCCGTGGAATCCATGCCTTTTAAAAACGACACACTTCCACGAAACTATAAGAAGAAAGAATATAGGTATAACCTAAACAGTCAACATCAATTAAATCACGAAAAGCGTGAACTGCGAGCAAAATAACGAGATTATATACTCATAATAAAAATTGGCGAATTGAAAATCTTGTGCTTGCACAAAAGATTTTCAATTCGCCAATTTTTCATATGGGTTTCCAAAGGGGCTGCAGCTCCTTTGGCCGTCGGAGACAAAAAAAAGAAAAAATTCACTAATAAATCTCATAATCAAACTTTTCTATTGCAAGTCTATATGAAATATGTTCTACTATATTTAATGGTTATATAAAATTAGTGAGGAGGTTGAATATGCATATTACATTTACGTTTCGCAATTTTGAGGCTTCTGAGCATCTAAAGAAATATGCGCGTCGTCGTTTTGAAAAAGTTGGCCGCTATCTTGGAAAGAATGCCGCTCTTGACTTACAGGTTTTATTGTCCGTGGATAAATTCAGACAAAAGGTTGAAGTAATTCTTTCTGGTGAGGGAATGAATGTATCTACTTCTGAAGAATCGCAGGATATGTATCAAACTATTGATCTTATGACTGATAAATTAGAATCACAAATTCGCAAGCATGCTTCGAAAAACCGTGATAGACACAAGTCTAAAGGTGATAGACAAATTGAAGTTTATCCTTATGATGACGAGGAAGAAAGTGATAGTGCTAAAGTTGTTAGTAGCAATCAATATTTTTCTTCAAGACCGATTATGCTTGATGATGCCATTCTACAATTAGAAAAAGATAATCTTGAATTTCTTGTATTTTTGAATGTTGAGCACGATCGTGTGAACGTTGTTTACAAGAAAAGAGATGGCAACATTGGGCTTATTGATCCTGTTATCTAAAGAATGAAGTAATTATAAAAGCATAGCTTCTTTATTATAGATAAAAAATAAGGCTTTATCTAGAGAGATAAAGCCTTTTTGTTTGTGATTTATTTTTTTTGTATTTAATTTTCTATTTATGCAATATGCTTGAAAATAGATTAGAATTCGTTTTCTTTCCAATTACGGCGCACTTGTTCAATAACGTCTTCGATTGAAGCCGCTTGAGAAGCGGGGCAAATAGCGATGAGCGGTGTGCCTGCGTCAACTGGAGTATTAGAAAAATACACTGCGTAGATGATGCCCTCAATACCTTGATAGGCCAAGGGAACTTCACGTTTCATACGTGACATTATGAATAAATCCATGCCATCATGTACGGTAATTGCTCTACAACCTGATATTTTTATCTTTGTGTCATTTTCTTGTGTGAAATAATAGGTGGCACGTTCAGGTGCATTGAAAAGGAAGAGTGATTTTTTGAGAATTATATCAACTACTTCACGCTTAGACAAGAAGTGCTTTACAGTAGCAAGTGTAGTGCCTGCTTCAACAAATTGCCCTTCGTATTCTGTGAATATTTTTGAAAGCTGCCCTTTTTCGTTTGTGCGAATAGGTTGCGGATTATTTTCACGAGTGATGGTAGCGAGGGAAGTGGCTGGAATTTCTTTATATGTGCCACGAGCTGAATAAACTGCGTCGCCCTCTTTGAGTTTATTGAAAGTGATAATGCCTGTATGTGGGCTTTTTATTTCAACTTCTCTATAAGGTTCGGCCTTTATTTCTTCTAATAGATTTAAAACGTCTATCATATTATATACCTTTGATATTTCTTATCTGTAATAAAGATTTTTTCCACCCATAGTAAGCATAGCTTGCTTTAGGTTTTTGCGCACATCGCGTCTGTCCCAAACGCCGTGAATATGTCCACGAGATAAGGCTTTATAGCAATTGTGGTAATCTGGTGGAATGTCAACGCCAGTAGTTTCTTTAATAACACCCTTACCTGCAAAACCGATATTTGAAGAGCGTATAGCAAATTGATAAGGCGAACAGCCAAGGAAAGAAGCTAAAGGACCAGCGTATGAATTGTGGTCATGTAGAACAAAATAGAGGCCACCAGCGTCGATATAACGACGCACAGCAACAGTACATCTAGGCATTTGCATAACGCCATGAGTACCCTCTTGAATACGAATACCAGCTGTACTGTGAACGTAGACGAGGAATGGTAGGCGTTTTCTTTGTGCTCTTTCAGCTGCCGCAGTGAATTTATTACCTTCTGCTGCGCCTACAGAACCACCCCTAAATGGAGCTACTAAAACCGCAACCACTAATTCAATGCCTTCGATTTTGGCGTCCATAGTGATAATGGAAGAATTTAATCCTGTTCTTTTCTTTGCTTCTTCTAAGCGACTAGCAAAATTGTCAAAATCGAGTGGATTACCAGCTTCCATTTCATTATTAAATTCACGAATGGAACTTTTATCAAAGCAGTTATGCAACATCCATTGATATTCCATAGGGAAGTGATGGCCACAAGTTGCGCACACACCAGCAAATTCATTGTATAGATCAGGCGCCCAAAGGTCTATGCAACCATGAGTTTTTGAATTAGGACAAGTTATCGCTTTATCTTCTTTAGCTTTTTCGCTCACCCATGTCCATGTGCCTTTTTGATTTTCATTATTCCAATCAGAAAGAGCTAATAAGTCTTTTTCATTCACTTTTACATGATTTGTGTCTACTTTGAGATAGCGCCCAAAGTTTCGCATAGCATGCCTAAATGGAACAAAAGCTTTTTTACGTAAGAAAGAAACTTCAGCACTTAATTCTTCAAAGAAGTGGCCTAATGCTCTTTTCTTTGTGTGGTAAACATTGTGAGTAAAGCGCTTGTAGCCATCGCCAAATCTTTCAATACTTTTTTCACGAACTGAGCGGAATAAAGAACGATTGTCAATGAATGAAGTTTGTGTTGCGGCTAAGAATTTCATTTGTCTTTTTTCAACTAATTTTCTTCTTGCTCGCTTACTTAAGCGCCAACGCACATCAACTTCATCAAGATTTACAGCTTTATCAAGTTTACGTAAGTTTGAAGCTCTAAAGGATATTGGTAATCTTGTTGAAAGTGAAACTTCATCAGTAGCACGCAAAATTTCTTGTCTTAACATGCGGAAAAATTCAAAATGATGCGGACGAGCACCAAGAATTGGTTCTTGGATAATTCTGTCAATATGGCCAAATTCTAAATTGTCTTTCGCTGTTAATTTAAGGTTGGTCGCACAAGATTCAATAAGTTCAGGTGTAGCCCTGTCGCCGTCACGCAAACGCCCTTCAATGGCGGCTGCGCCCTCAGGCGAAATTACGGAATAATAACCGTGAGATAGCATAAGGCGTTTGTCAGCTAAAGCAATGGCTTCTGCACCACCAGAGCCACCTTCAGAGAAGATAGCAATAAATGGAACGCTAAGGCCTGCCATTTCATAGAGGTTTCTTGCAATTTGTTGGCCAGCGCCAGGATATTCTTCAACTGGATACGCACCAGGAGTAAAGACAAAACTATGAATAGGTATGCCTTCAACTTCGGCAACTTTCATATAATGCAAAGCTTTAGCATTACCCTCTGGCTTTGCTGAACCACCATTTCTAAATTCTTCGCCATGGCCTTTTTCATGCCCAATAACCATAACTGAACGGTGATGTAATTTCTTTCCTGAACGACGGGTAATTGTCGCTCTAGCAATGATAATTGCAGGGTCAATAGTGTGTTCGTCTTGACCACCAATTTCAGTAAAATTATCATAAACGTTTTCTAAAATATCACGAAGACAAATACGCTGTGGATTGCGCACAATGCGAACTTTATCCATAGGCGTGAGTTTGTCTTCTAATTTAGATTCAATAAAGAAAAATAAATCTTCCGTTGTTTTTATTACTTCGTCAAGCTTGCCATTCGATTCTTTAGCTATTGTGGCGTCTAATTCATCTAAGCGTTCTTTTAATAAAGCGATATCTTCTTGGTGTTTACCAGCAAAAATATCTTGAATATAGCTTAAACGATTTTTTAAAGCTTGAATTTTTTTTTCAAATTCTTTCATTCTATTATCCTGTAGATTAATGGCTAGTAGCAGAAAACTCTAATATACTTGGAGTTTTTTCCTTAAGAAACACAATATTTGATTTGAGTGGAGAATTTTGTCCATCTCTACCCTCAAGTACCAAATTATCAGGGAAAGACTTGCCACGCTCTTGTACTTCTTTTAAATCTTTGCCCCAAATAATAGCAAGAGCAAGGTTAGGATCAAAGTCAGTAGGAATATCGTAAGGAGTATCCATAGGAATGTGCGTGTGCAAATGTAACCAAGGTTCTTCTTTGTAGCTAAAGCGCTCAATCACGCCTACCCAAGGTGTAAAATTATTACTTGGATCTTCTGCAATAAGGCGATATTCAATGCCAATACCCGCAAAACTGATGTCTTCTTGAGTATAGCCAAGCTCTTCACCTAAACCAATACGAATTTGTTCAGCAATAATGTTTACTTCTTCATCATTTCTGCGAGCAATACAGCCAGAAACACCGTTCTCAACTTGAATACGTGTGTTTACTTCCATTAGGAAAGGACGACCATCACGAGTGACAATCCATTCCCAAGTGCCAACATTGTCGTATTTTACTTCCCTAGCCATAGCAAGAGAATAATTGGTAATGTCATCAAGCACTTTTTGCGCATCAAAGCCATATTCAATAGCATTCGGCGCAAAACCAGGAGCAATTTCTAAACGCTTTTGTAAGCCAGTAGACTGAATAGAACAGTTACGTGTGCCAAAATGAACAGGATTGATGCCCGTTCTGTCAGAAACGATTTGAACTTCTAAGTGGTTGAAATCATAAATTCTTTGTTCAATTAGAACGCCTTCGTCTTTAAACTGTCTTAAAGAATAGTTTCTAATTCTTCTATATACTTGGCGGAAAGTGTCTATGTCTTCCACTTCTTCAATGCCCATACCGCCACCACCAGCAGATGCTTTTACAAGCACTTTTGGTTTTTTAATGCCGATAGATAATTGAAATTCATAAAGATTTCTTGCAATTTTTTCTGCTTCCATCTCGTCATAAATAGGTCTATCTGAGCCTGGTACAGTAGGAACTTGAAGTGAACGAGCAAGTCTTTTAGTATTAATTTTGTCGCCAAGTTCACGAATAACACGCCATGATGGCCCGATAAAGATGAGCTTGTTTGTTCTTTGAGTTACACGTCTTGCAAATCTGAAATCTTCTGCAAAAAATCCATAACCTGGATGGATAGCGGTCGATTCTGATTTGTCAGCCACAGCCATTATTTCGTTTGCATCATGGTAAGAAGAAACACGGAAAGTTTCTCCTCCTAGCTCTTTTGCTATGCGAACATGCCCAGATTCTGAATCTGCCTTTGTGAATACGCATACAAATTTGTGGCCAAGCTTTGCACAAGCTTCAGCTATGCGTACAGCAATTTCGCCCCTATTTGCGATAAGTATCTTATGGTTTAACATACTTTTCCTTGTTGTTTTTTTGAAATGAGCAGTTGTTATATTCTATCTATACTATAGATATATGATAAAATCTACTGCAAAAAACTTTGTACCTCTTTTTTTCTTATGAAACAAGTATTAAATTAAAAAATATTTTTTTATAAAATATCAAGATATTAGAAACAATTTTTTCACTTGTGTGTTTAGTTTTTTGACAAAATTTGAAAAAAAGCCTAGAATGTTCTTCTAAACAAAATTTATGTTTAAATTTGAATTAACAATAAATATACACAATAAA
>CAYJDN010000139.1:0-4896 GCA_964368925.1 uncultured Desulfovibrionaceae bacterium
AATTCAAAACATTGAAAAGATTGCTCAATTAGTAAAGGAATAAAATTACGATAGCAAATTTATAAAAAACAAACAAAAACCCTCATTACAGTATACAATGAGGGTTTAGTTGTACTTGTTTAGTACATTTTAATGCTTTTTTATATCAAATTCATTACGCATCTTGCTTTGTTTCAGCAATTTGAATTTCTCTTAGATTTACCGCTTGTGGCAATTCATAGGCAAATTTGATAGTTTTTGCAACATCTTCAGCAGTAATATTTCCTAAGCCTAAAGTACTTAACCATTCTCCGTAACCATCTTTAATATCTTGACTTGTTGTATGACTTAGAAGCTCAGTGTTTACAGCACCTGGGCAAACTCGCATAACACGCACATTATAAGGCGCTAATTCGCCTCTTGCCACTTCTGACATGCCAACAACGCCGTATTTAGTTGCACAATAAGCCCCATGGTTGCCAAAAGGCTTCACACCAGCTATTGAAGCGAGATTTACGATAGTACCACACTGATTTGCTTTCATGTCATTCATAACAATTTGCATGCCATACATAACACCCATCAAGTTAACATCTAACATTCTTTTCCATTCTTCAACATCTTGAGTCGCCATGTCGCCTAAAAGCATGATGCCAGCATTGTTTATCATCAAATCTGTTTTACCAAATTTTGCTTCTGCCTTACGAACAGCTTGTTCAAAAGCCGCTTTATCAGTCACATCTACAGCTTCACAAAGAGCATTGTCTAAATTCAATGCTTCTAAAAGCTCTACACGTCTTGCTAATAATAAAAGTGGATAACCCGCTTTATTAAATTCTAATGCCAAAGCTTTACCAAAACCTGAACTTGCGCCCGTGATGACTACTAATTTTTTTGACATAAACTATCTCCTTGACTATCATCTTATTTTTTATTATTGTAGTAAAAATTACTATAACAATATTTATTACAAAAAAGGTATCAAGTCAATATGGGCACATTTTTTTCACTTAGTGAAATAAAAGTAACTAAGATGTGTTTCTAGAAGATATGTTTAGAATGGAGCAAAGCACATGATTACAAATAATAAAGAGAAAATATTTGTTAATTCAGAAATTGAAATGATTGGAGGCAAAGCTAAGCCGCTTATATTATACATGTTAAATGAAGATGGCGCTATGCGATTCAAAGCATTAATGGGAGCAATAAATCAAATTTCACAAAAAACCCTCACTAATCAATTGAGAGAACTTGAAGCAGATGGACTAATTATGCGTGAAAGTTTCAATGAAATTCCGCCTCGTGTTGAATATTCAACTACTGAAAAAGGAAAGTCACTCATGCCTATCTTAGAGCTCATGTGCGAATGGGGTGAAAAAAATAAAGGAGACACATTTGAACTTATTAATCCACAATGTGTTTAAGCCACTAAATTAATTGTAAATTAAATTTATATCCAAGCTAAAAAACTTGTTAACTTTGCTTATTATTGACAGCAGTACAAATTCTTTTAATCCCTTCTAAAACTGTGGACTTTGGACACGCCAAATTAAGTCTAATAAAGCCACTACCATTTTGCACAAACATAGTGCCACCTTCTAATAAGACTCCAGCATTATAGGCAAAAAAAGTAGATAAATCTTCACTCTCGTCAAAATAAGCATTTAAATCTATCCAAGCAAGATAAGTCGCTTCAGAAATTCGAAATTTAGCCTTTGGCAAATGCTCTTTTAAATAGTTTTCAACAAGTTCAAAATTAGAATCTAAATAATCCACCAATTCTTCAAGCCAAGCAGAACCATGCTCATAAGCGGCTTGAACAGCTGCTACGCTAAGTGGATTTTCAAGAATGCCATGCCTACGATGCCAAATATCACGCAAGCCCTCATCACGAATAAGTATATTTGAAAGCATCATACCAGCCAAATTAAATGTCTTACTTGGTGCCATTGCAGTGATTATCCGCTTATAATCAGGCATAATTTTAGCTAGTGGAATATGCTGTTTATTTTTTCTGAGCAAATCGCAATGAATTTCATCTGAAATAACCCAAATATTATTTTTTTCAATAATTGAAGCTAGTTTTTTCAATTCTTCCTCGCTCCACACCCTACCACTTGGATTATGTGGATTACAAAAAATGAATAGTTTAACTTCTTTATTAGAAGCTTTTTCTGCTAAATCTTCAAAATCTATAGCATAATAGCCATCATTATTTATTAAATCCGAACAAAGAAATTCACTCTCATTTCTATCCGCAGCGTATTTAAAATTAGCATAAGAAGGAGTTAGAAAAAGTACTTTGTCTTCTTTTGCGCAGATATAATTCACTAATTCATAAATTGCAGGAACAATACCATTAGCCGTGACAAGCTCATGGGCGTTAAATGTCCAATCATAGCGAATTTTACACCACTTTGCAAAAGCCTCATAATAGCTTTTTTCAAAAACTTTTGTATAGCCAAAAATGCGCTTATCAAGCCTCGTTTTTATAGCGTCAATAATGACATCTGGCGTGGCAAAATCCATATCTGCCACCCACATGCGAATAAATTCTTCATCTTTATAAGGAAAAACCATATTCTCATCAGCATGAAAAATATATTCACGAAAACCCTCAACATTAAATGAATTTGTGTGTTTTCTATCAATTATTTCATCAAAATTATACATAAGTATCCTTTATTGTTTAAAAAAACAGCATCAGTTGCTCTAAAAAAGCCATTTCAAAAACAAAAGAACCACTTATATTTATCAAGCACAAACATAACACTAATAAAGTCTTAGTATAGTTTTGTAAGAGTATGATTTTTTTTGAATAAAATGTTTTATCGCAATCTTTAATTAGTTTTTGCAACAGAAAGCATAAGTAAAACCCTGCCATCATGCCAAGTAATCAATCTTTCTGTAATATGAACCATACTTTTAATTTCATCAAGATAAAATTCACGCTGGTGCACATCAAAATTTGGTTCATTTTTGATATTATAACAAGGACATAGAGAAAAATCACTTGAATGATAAAAAGTCACACTAAAAGTTTCATTCTGAATATCTTCTAAAGCAAGATGAGTTTTCGTGTAACTATTTGCATACACAAGTTCTTTTTTCTTCGTGTCATAAATGAGTACACCAAGATTAATATTATCTAAAATTTTCTGTAAATCAAGCGTAATCTTTGCAGATTCTGTTTTTGCCTTTGCTAATTGGTCCACTAACTCATTGATATTACTAACAACAACGCCAAGCTTACCATCAAGGGGCATAATCTCATTAGTATTACCATTTTTGATATTTTCAAGACCGCCAATAATTGCAGCTATATCCTTATTAAACATAGCTGCCAAGAAAACAAGTAAGAAAGTAATTATACAAAAAGCAGCAGCGAGAAATAAATCAATTTTTCTTGCTGTATTTGCAAATTCTGCGTCAAGAAGGTCAGATAATTGGTTTGCCCAAACATAACCAATAACTTCGCCCCTGCGCTCAATTGGGAGCATAGCATTCAAAATTTCACCACGCACCATTTCCCCTCTGTCGATAACACGAGTATTTTCGTTCATAACAACATAACCAGGATGACTAGCATTGATGCGTACGCCCACAAGATGTGCGTATTCAGAAGAGGGGCCATAAGTGAGAATAGCGTCTAATCTTTTACTGTAATAGCCAACTCCAAGACCAGCTGAAAGTTTGCTCACAGAATCAGTAATTTTAAAAAAATAAGAATTCAAAGCCTTAATTTGCTCTTCTTTACTTGCGTTTTCAAGACCAAGCTCTTTCAAAATTCCCATATATCCATCTCGAGGAATTTCAGCTTCTAATATGCGTGCATAAGAAAGTAAATAATTACCACGTTCTTCTTGTGATACTTCTTCTAATAAGTTTTTGCCCACGTAGCTAATTGTAAAAAAAGATATTGCGAGCAACAAGAATAGTGCAAAGAAAATATTATTTTGATACATATTAAAAAAGCGTTTAATCATGAAAACTCCTAGAAAAAGATATAACACAATTACATAAAAATTAATATCCGTCAAGAATTTATAATAGTCAAATTTAATAAAATTTAGCCTATAAAGCGAATTTTATTCAATTATTTATTTTATTATTTATTAATAAAATATAACATTTTCAAATTATGAGCTTTATCATAAACATAAACAAGTGAAAATCAGAACAAAAAAAGCCCCAAACTAGAATATATTTCTAATGTTCAGGGCATATTTATTTTTTCTTGTGCAAATTATTTCTTTGCTAAATACCAATCTACTGTTTTTAAAATACCACTCTCAAAATTCTCATCAGCTTGCCAAGACAATTCTGCTTCTATCTTACTTGCGTCAATAGCATAACGCAAATCATGCCCTGCTCTATCTTCAACAAAACTAATCAAATCAGCATATTTGCCTTCTGTTCGAGGAATTTTATTGTCAAGAATATCACAAATTGTATAAACAATTTGCATGTTTGTGCGCTCATTATTGCCGCCCACATTATAAGTTTCGCCAGCCACACCCTCATGATAAACCAAATCAATAGCCTTGCAATGATCTAAAACATAGAGCCAATCACGCACATTTTGGCCAGTGCCATAAATAGGAATCGCTTCATTTGCAAGACATTTTCTTATAATTGTAGGAATGAGCTTCTCAGCATGTTGCTTTGGTCCATAATTATTTGAACAATTTGATGTAGTTACATTCATTCCATATGTATGAAAATAAGAGCGCACTAAGAAATCAGAGCCAGCTTTTGAAGCAGAATAAGGAGAATTTGGTGCGTATGGTGTTGTTTCGCTAAAAAGACCAGTTTCCCCTAATGTACCATATACTTCGTCCGTTGAAATATGATGAAAACGACAATTTGCGTATTCTTTTTTATACACATTTGGCTTCTCCATCCAATATTTTCTAG
>CAYJDN010000139.1:4906-5788 GCA_964368925.1 uncultured Desulfovibrionaceae bacterium
ACATAATTTTGCATAGAATTACATTCTTCGACATTCTTCAAGTCACCAGCATAAGTAAGCTTATCAAGATTAATGACTGTATATTCGGCATATTTTTCGCAAAAATAAGGTACAAAATTTGCACCAATAAAACCAGCGCCACCAGTAACTAATATAGATTTGTTCATTTAATTTCCTTCGATACTATTAGATTATATCTTGATTTTATTATACTTTATGAGGAGTTATCTCTTTTAGACTACCAAGGATAAGATCTTTTTCAGAAACACTTGCTTTGTCAGGCGGAATTTGCCAATCAATAGCTAAATTTTCATCATCAAATCTAACGCCAATTTCAGCTTCCTTACAATAAGAATTATCACATTTATAGAAGAAAATTGCGCTTTCACTCAAAACAGAAAAACCGTGTAAAAAACCACGTGGAATTAACAATTGCTTTTGGTTTTCAGCAGATAATTCTATTGAAAAATGTTGTCCATAAGTAGGCGAATTTTCTCTTATATCAACTGCAACATCAAGCACTTTTCCCTCAAGAACACGTACTAATTTAGCCTGCGCATGAGCGCCACTTTGAGCATGTAAACCACGAATTACGCCATAGCTTGATTTTGATTGATTATCTTGAACAAAGGTGTTCAAAATCAAATTATCTTCAAACACTTTCTTATTGTAGCTTTCGAAAAAATAGCCTCTATCGTCGTTAAAAACCCTTGGTTCAATAACAAATAAATCTTCAATATGTGTTTTAATAATTTTCATTGTTCACCTATATTAATAATATACTTTGAAAGAATATACTGTAAATTCTACACCTGTCAAATGTTTAGAATGTGTTTCTAAATTAATTCTTTTGCTTTTTGGTTATACAGCGAAAAATTGTTT
>CAYJDN010000140.1:0-5770 GCA_964368925.1 uncultured Desulfovibrionaceae bacterium
TGCCCTGCTTGCGGGGTTTGCAAGGTGTGTACAACCTTGCCCTGCTTGCCACGATTGAAAGTGATAGTTGTACTGCTATTTATCGGTTATTTTCACTTTAAGTGTAGATGCAATAGCCGCTTTTGGGCTTTTGGACATATTACCTGTTAAAGCCTCGGACATTCTTGAAATAATTTCCTCGTCAGCACAAGCGATTAAATCCAAAAAGTGTTTAGCCCTTGATGTTGCCACATACAAAAGATTGCATGAAGTAGGAGAAGAAAAAGTCGTATCATCAATATCTATCACAATCACAACGGCACTTTCCAAACCTTTGTATTTTCTTGAAGTAGTAAACAATATTCCTTTCTCCTCATCGGATGATTTCAACTTATGAGAACCTACTTTAGTAGTGTTTCGCAAAATTGATGTCTGTTCAGTTTTTAAAGTCAGTATTACTATATCATTTTTTGATATCCCACCATCTACATATTTTGTAATAGTCTCAGCTACTGTAGTGATAAAACTCTCATATGCTTTTACAATATGCAAACTTGGCTTAACTCCCAAAACGTTAGCTTTAGTTTTAACCTCATTAATACCTATAGGACGATAAGCAGTTGTTGCAATATTTTTTGTGTTCCTACAATTAACAGAAAGCGTCAACCTGCAATCAAATAGATTAAGCCATTCTAATGCACTTTCAGTACGGTTGTGTACAAGTTGATGCTTGTCATAAAAGACATAAATTGCACCTTCATTAACCCCAGCTATTGCTTCAAGTAACTCAATTTGCTCTGTCAGAAAGTCTTGTCCTTCGTCAATAATTATATGCTTAAATTCCCACCCATACTCATCGAATGAATTCAGATAATTGAAAGTTCCCTCATTTGTCCAAGCGTCTGCTTTCCCAGTTTTCTGTTGAGCTAATGACGCCAAATTGTAAAAGTGGATGTTGGGATATTTTGCTTCATATGTTTTTTTCAAATGCTCTAACAAAAATCTATTGAAGCACAGGAATAAAACCTTGCCATTAAGCGATAGTCGCGCCGCTTTTTCAATAGCCAAAATAGTTTTACCAGTTCCTGCGCCTCCTTGTACAGTAGCGGAGCGTTGTTCTTCAAGATAGTCCATGAGATAGCTTTGCTCAACTGTCATACGATTAAAAATAAAATTCTCTTCGTCAATCCTTTGCTTATAATTAGGAACAACACTAAATTCAGGAGAAAGAATATCGACACATCTTTCGCAGTCAGAAGTCGTGAAGAATGGCTTTTCATGCATACCATAATAATCAAATATTCTTTCTATAGCTACTTTGACATTACTAAGGTCATTATTGGTTATAACAATATCTTTCGAAAAATGTGGCGGCAACACCTCGGGTAAGTCATTTTTTCCGATTGACGGGAAAGCTACCGCTACTTCTACACGATATTTGTTTGATACGTCGTGGTTCTGAGAAAGAAGGTCTATGAATGTGTACTTACTTCGATTTGCTTGAATTATCGGATCTTTCATCGAATATCGTTGACCTGTCAAAGTGTTTGTCTGCACCCATTTACCATTTGTTATTTCTATTCCACCTGATTTTACTTCAAGGACTAAAACCCCTCTTTTAATGTGAAGAATAGTGAAATCTGCTTCGCCCCAAACTATATTTCCATTATTGCTTCTTTGTTGCCAAGCTACAGAATGAAATACTATGTATTCATCGGGCAATGTTTTTAGAGCATCAAAAATTTTGCTTTCACCTAAACTCCCATGAAAATCACCACTATTCACATCGCTTGGTATCATAACTGCCATATTAAGAATCCTCCTCTAAAGAATCAACCACTTGCTCAATGGTGAAATCTTCGAAATTCAGACACTTCCACCCATTTTGTCGAAGTATGGAAATCATATTTTCACCACAATCTGACAACATCACGACTTTCTTGTCGAGCCATAAAAGGGTTGCATTGACTACACGATCTCCGTAAATAAACTTTGAACTATGATAGCTGGCTAAAGGAATACTATTGTCAAATTTCTTTATTTCCGCATTATCAAATAATGCATTTACTTCACCCCAGTCTAAATAGTCATTTTGAACACTTTCTCCAACTTGTAGCTGTAGCAGTAACTCTTCGTCCGCTTTTTCAGCCTCTGAGCCCATAGTGTCACTTAGCTCATTTGGCAAAATCCCTATAAAGTAGTTTTCAAG
Organism: uncultured Desulfovibrionaceae bacterium; assembly: GCA_964368925.1. GTDB lineage: Bacteria > Desulfobacterota > Desulfovibrionia > Desulfovibrionales > Desulfovibrionaceae > CAYJAZ01. Next base: position 2,189 of record CAYJDN010000140.1, read on the forward strand.
GTGATTCCATACTTCATCACTCGAAAATTTACTCTGGAACAAAAACTTCAACATAGTAACAGATTCTTCATGTCTGTTGTTGATGGTCTCTAATAGTTTATTTTTATAGTTCGTAGGACGATCTTTTACCATTTGCATTGTTTTAGTTTCGTTGACGTATATGTATATCTGGCTATTAGACCCACCTAAAATTTTGAATCGCAATAAACCAAATGATTCAAGAATGCCAAGCATAGTAGTTACTTCTTTACATCGCTTTCCACTTGCATCATTTTCAATGTATATTTTGTCATTTTCCACAGTGGACTTTATATGTTGATATCCCGACTTCAACCAACTGAAAAATTCCCGTATAGCCGGGTTGAACATATATGATAAAGTACCGTTGCTTAATGGCTTGCCCTTGTAAAGCGGACTGCTTATTCTTTTTGAATAGTCTTTTTGATAAACGCTCATTGATGCTAACAATACACTAACGATACTTTCGCTACGATACAGACTAACTGACGCATTTTGAGCAAACAACTCTGTAATTTCTTTTGTAGAAAAGTATTTGCCATGAGTTAATGATTTGTTTGCGATTGCCTTAATTGAATCAAACATTTTAAAAAATATGTCAGCCTCATCATCTGTAAAATCTAAGTCTGCACACATCGCATTTGACTTTAGGTGTCTATTAACAGAATCAACCTCCTCATTTTTTGAATAGAGCATAAATTTAAATTTGGGGAACGACATTGACTTGCTAAAAGCTTTATCCCATATCTCTTTCAAATTAACTTCACATATATTTTGAGGATGATGAATTAGCTTAACGCAGTTGTTAAACCTTTGGTTTAACAACTGCTGATTTTTAGGATCAACAGAAAAATAACCATATGCAAATAAAGGAATTGGCCTTATGTAGAAAGGAGCAAATCCCCTGTTTTCGTAATCCTTTTGAATAAGCAACATGGCAGTTTTCACCTTGTTCATCAGGTTATCGCTGTCATCACCGAATGGACCTTCAAATATGTATCCGAAACTTTCGGCATCAACTAACATTTCATTGCGTTTTTTTGTGAAAGCCTGTCCTTGTGCTTTATATCGCATATTAGTATAAATGTCTAACACTTTTTTAATGACTTCCACTAACTGATATTTTTGAATTGCTGACAATCCATGAAGTCTATTAATGTGTTTGAAATCATTGCTCATATGACTATAAATAGCTTGTCCTGCAATTTTAGGATCACGAGCAGCTCTTCCTATTTCTTGCATATAGTCACAAACATTTCCTGTAGGAGCAAAATGCGATACAATGGAAATATCCGATATGTCAATTCCCATTCCAAATGCCTTCGTGGCAAGCATTACAAACACTTCGCCATTTTTAAATTTCAGAAACCCTTCTTGCTTTAACTCAGCCGGAAGTTGTCCATGATATTTTGCAACAAAATGACCCAACCCTTTACTATAGCAATAGTCGTGAAAACTGTTAATTAATCTCACCGTTGGAAAGTAAATAAGCGTCTTTTGACTTCTTTTAAGGGCAGTCACAATCATTTTTATTAAATCATTAAATTTGTCGATTTCGTATTCGGTTTTGTTTTTCTTTTCCTCAACTTGCTTAATTTGTATCTCTATATCATCTCTTTTAACATATCCAAGATATGTTATAGGATCAATCATGTGCAAACTATTTAATGTTTCGTGATACATGTCTTCATTCCCCTCATAAATAGCCGTTGCTGTAAAAGTTGCAATAATAAAAGGAGAGGGGGTATTCTCATTAGTTGATTGCTTTCTTCTGATTTTTTGAACATGATCACCTAAATACCAATAATCGGGTCTAAATTGCTTGCCCCAAGTAGTAACAATATGGGATTCATCAACTACAATCATTCCGATACGTCGATCGCCAATTAGCTGCTGTATGTCACTCCTACTGAGCAGTGATTCCGGTGATAGATATAAAATGTGACATCTGCCGTTTGCAACATCATCAAGGATCTCACTTTTTATAATCGGAGATATATCTGAGTTAATTGTTCGTGCAAATGTATATCCCTTACTTTCAAGTGCTTCAACTTGATCATTCATTAGCCCAATGAGAGGGGTAATAACCAATGTTACTAAATTAAACTTTTTAGCAATATACATTGCCGGAAGCTGGAACATTACCGATTTGCCGGAACCGGTTGGAGCAGTTACAAAAATATCTCTAAAGTCCTTGTCATGTATGCAATTTTCAACTTGCTCTACAAGATCACCTATAATTTGCGCTTGCGATATAGATACAACATTTTTCTCTTTTTCCTTCAGTGCACTTTGATCATATATTTTAATATCTCGAAACGAGGCATATCCCCAGTACCTTTTCAGCAAGTCAGTTATTTCATCCGGGCAATTAGAAGGAGTCAAAGCCAAATCACTTTGAGTTACTATTACCCTCTTAGGGAACATTGTTTGTAACAAGTGCATTTTATTATCAATGACTTCTTTTCCCGACAAAAAGCCATCGTAAGCGACACTAATCAAGCTATTAGAAGATAAGAGGGTATCTATTAGCAGAAAATAATCTTGCTCATTATATAGGTTGAAGTGAGTAGCATCTCCAGTTGAATCTAAATTGTTGACGCAATAATCAAATACTACTCTTTGTATCTTTTCATTTTTAAGTAAATTAACATCTAAGTTATATGAGCAAGCAAATTTAGTTTCAATCTTCACGAAATTATTATATATGTTTGTGTATGCATCAATTCCGCTTAAAGTTGTACTATCACTTGAGATATCTTCTATATCATTATCAAAGTGGCAAAACAATTTAGCAACTGCATTATCATCAAGATTTACTCCTATTGGAAACAAGTGGTTATATACAGGGTTTTCAATTATGTAAATCTTATTAAATTGCATTATTGCCATGTCAAAAATACAAATGAATTCATCATATGCTATAGCAGGCAGCTGTTGTTGCGAAATTGAAAAAAGACGTTGCAGCTTGTTCTCAATAGTAGTTGAAATATCTATATTACCTATCCCTAATATCTCTAAGTCAAACCCCTTAATAACAAAAAGTGTATTATCATCTAAATTTTCATTAATAAATGCAAGAATTTTTTTCATAATCAACCTCCTGATTTTAATCTATATAATCCTTCAGCTTTTTACTTCTTGACGGATGCCTTAGTTTTCTAATGGCTTTAGCTTCAATTTGCCTTATTCTTTCACGAGTAACCCCCAATAAAACACCAACTTCTTCCAATGTTTTGGTTTGACCATCAACCAATCCGTATCTCAGTTCAAGCACCTTGCTTTCTCTTGGTTTTAAAGTTCCTAACATCCTGTAAAACTCTTCTTTTAACAATGTTGATGCCACTTCATCTTCCAAAGTAATCGCTGGCTCATATGGTATGAAGTCTACTAATTCAGAATCACTATTTTCACCGACTAAAACATTCAAGCTTGTAGTATTGATATAGTTTTCTGAAATCACTCTCAATTCTAATATTTCCTTAACCGTCATCCCTTCTAATAGGTCTGACAACTCAGCTATTGTGGCATCTGGATTTTTTCTCTGACAGTTAAACAACTTCA
>CAYJDN010000141.1:0-5499 GCA_964368925.1 uncultured Desulfovibrionaceae bacterium
AAATCAAATTCATGTAAAACTTGTGCCTGATCAACATCAGGACGATGAAAAACTAAATTCTTATCATTGCTGAACATTTTCACACTAACGCTTGAATGTTTTGAGGAATAGTTCAAAACTTCAGCAAATAATTGTGGCGTGCCTTTTTCTAAAATAGTGCCATCTGAAATAGTTATCTGTTCAAGTCTAATGCCATCTAAATCGCTTGTGTGCATGCTTTGAGGAATATCAAGATAAATTGAATCCATCAAACCAAACCAAAATCTAAAGTTTGCATCACGCTCAAGAATAATTTCCGCTTCCCTAATCGCAGCAATCTTGTACGCTTCATTCACACGATAAAGATTATAACCAGTAAAAATAAGCATGACGATAGTCCAAACAACTAAGTACATGCCAGAAATTACCATAACTTTGGCTTCGTTTGTAAGTTCTACTCCAACTTTTTCTTTACGCTCAATCGACGCTTTTGCATCTACTCTTTGCCTTAATGCGGCTTCTTTAGCTCTTTTTTGCTTTAAAGCTGGATCTATTCTTTTCTTTGTTTTCTTTGTTTTTTCCATGGTTCAACTCGAGTTTGTCGTTAAATAAAGACATATATTTTTTTAGATTTTGCTGCTTACCACGTCAGAAGCAACAAGCTAATTTATAAAAAACATTGAATAGTAACTACTCTACATAACATACACGATTCTTTATTCTTTTGCAAGTAATTTAATGTTCAAATTGCTACAAAGTATTACAAAATACTACATAAAATTTATTTATAATACAAGCTATTTAGCTGATTTTATTATCTTTTTATAAATAAAAAAGTCTTGTGCTCAATTTGCTTGCATGCTAACATTATAAAGCTAAGAAATTAGGTCACATTTTTACTTTGTGGAGTTTTGAATGAGTAAATCTACTGACAATCCTATTCTAGATACTTTAAAACAAATGATCATTAACGTTTCATGGGGCATGCACATGAAACTTATTGTCCTCTTTGTTGTGATTAAAGTGTTACCTCTTATCCTCATCGCTTTAATTGCTTGGGAACAATCATCTAAAATGGCTGAAGAACTTGGCGATCGTATGTCAATTCTTGCACAACGCTTGGACGATTCACTTGTCGAAACTGGCACTGTTGCAGTTGATGACTCTATGGACGCCTTAGAAATTCGTGTGCGAAATGAATTTGAAAGATTGACCACTGATTTAGCTAGCAGAGTTGCTTCCATGCTTTATGCAGTTGATGACGATCTACGCTTCCTTGCTTCTGTTAAACCTAGCAAAGAAACCTATAAAGCATTCCTTGAGGCAAAACAAGCTCCTATCCTTGTGCCTAGTGAATGGGTTTTAAGCCCGAATGGCAAAGAATGGGTTTTAGCAACTCCCCTTCCAACACCTGAAAAAGGTATTTCACGAAATCCAGAAAACACTGGCTTCCACTATCGTCCTAGTGATCCTTTCAAATATGCTGATGCTCCTCTTTATTTTGAAATTTCTTATATTTCACTCAAAGGGCAAGAACTCGTTAAAGTTACCACTGGCGATAGAACAGATCCTAAACTCAAAGATGTATCAAAAAAAGAAAATACTTTCGTAAAAGCTGAAACATATTTCCAAGAAGCGCAAAAATTAAAATCAGGCGAAATTTGGGTTTCTGATGTTACAGGCGCATACGTCAGCGCTCCTTTCATTGGTGCATACACTCCTACAAATACTGCCTCAAGAAATTTAGAATTTACACCTGAAGAAGTTTCTTACGCAGGAACTGAAAATCCAAATGGTAAAAGATTTGAAGGTATTATACGTTGGATAATGCCTGTTGAAGAAAATGGAAAACGTGTTGGCTATGTGAGCCTTGCCTACAACCATGACCACATCATCGACGTGACAAATCGCACCATGCCTACAGATGGTAGATATGCTGAATTAGGCGATCCAATCAAAGGAAATTACGCCTTTATTTGGGATCATCTAGGCAAAAATATTGTTCACCCTCGTCACCACTCTATTGTTGGCTTTGATCCTGAAACAGGCGATCAAGCAATTCCTTGGCTAGAGCAAAGCATCTATGATGACTATATAGCTAGCGGAAAACCTTATGCTGAATTTATTCAAGATGTGCCAATTTTTGACAATCAATCACGTTCAAAAAAACCAGCAGCAGAGCTCACTCAACAAGGTTTGCTTGGCCTAGACTGTAGATATTTGAACAATGCACCTCAATGTATAGGTTGGTTTGATTTAGCAGAACGAGGCGGATCAGGCTCTGTTCATATTCTATGGACAGGACTAACAAAAATTACTACTGCGGCGGCAATTCCTTATTATACTGGCCCTTATGGCAAGTCTAAGATTGGTTTTGGCTTCGTTGCATTATCAGCTGGCTTTGAAGATTTCCAAGCTCCAGCTTTAGATACACAAGAAAAACTTAATGAACTCATTAAAGATGCTGATTATGAACTTGAATTACTTGCTAGTGAGTCACAAAACTTCATTATTGAATCTTTAGTTGATATTGCTACAAGCTTAACTGTAAGTACTATATTAATGACAATACTTGTTGTTATTATTGCTATTATGCTTGCTTCTGCCCTCACTCGTATGGTTACTCAGCTTGTGAATGGCTTTAGTCGCTTTAGAAATGGCGAACGTCAATTCAGGTTCTTTAGCACAAGAACTGACGAACTTGGCACTTTGGCCGACTCTTTCGACGAACTTGCAGACAATTTAGTTTCAAGTGTGCATGAACCACAATTTATATTAGATGCAGATAAAACAATCATCTTTATGAACGAACAAGCAGAAGAATGGTGTAATAAAGACTTGAGCGATGTTGTTGGGCAAAGCTTCTATAGCATTGCTGAATACGACGAAGACAGTCCTTATGATCCTATAGCGGCCTATAATACAGATAGAACTGCGGAAATTATGTATAATGCTGAACGCGATGCCTACTTCCAAGATAAAGCTATACGCATGTCCGTGTCTGATTATGAAGAAGATGAAGAAGGTTATATCATCACCACTACCGATATGACTGAAATTATTCGCAATGAACAGCATATTGAAGCTCAAAGACAATTACTAGACACTATCTTCAATGAAAGCCCTGATATGATGTGGCTCAAAAATGTTAAAGCGCAACAATACCAAATGGTTAACCCACGATTTGCCACAATTTCTGGCAAACATTCAAGTGAATATCTTGGTAAAACTGCAATTGATATGCATGGTCCACGTATGGGACAAGAATCTGATAGCTTTGACCTTGAAGTTATCAACAAAGGTCGCACACTTCTTAGAGAACAAACTGTCAACTTCTATGATGGGCACGTTGAAACTCTTGAAGTATTGCGTACTCCAATGTTCAATGCTGAGGGCGAGATTGTAAGTATTCTTGGTATCGGTCGTGACGTAACACAACGTGTTGAAGCGCAAAGAAATCTCTTACAAATTCAACATCAACTTGAAGATGCTCTACGTGAATCTAATGCTGCTAACGCCGCTAAGAGTGACTTCTTAGCTCGTATGAGCCATGAAATTCGTACTCCTATGAACGCTATTATTGGTCTTACCGACATTGTTCATAGATCATTGCAAAATCCAAATGCTGATCTACCAAAAATTCTCAGTCAAATTGAGAACATTGAAAAATCATCTAAACACCTATTATCATTACTCAATGACATCTTAGACCTTTCAAAAATTGAAGCTGGTAAAGTTGAAATTGAACTCACAGAAGTAGACTTAAACGCAACTATTCAAGGCGTAGATGTAATTATTCGTCCACGTTGCGAAGAAAAGCAAATCAATTATAACATTAATTTTGATGATAAGATTAAATATAATGTTATTAGTGATGCTCTGCGCTTACGTCAAGTTCTTATCAACCTGCTTGGTAATGCGGTTAAATTTACTCCAGAAAATGGAAATGTTGACCTCAATATCATTCAAGTTGCTCAAGAAGAAACTAGAATTCAAGTACGCTTTGAAGTAAAAGACAGCGGTATTGGTATTTCAGAAGACGGCATTGCTAAACTCTTCAAACCATTCGAACAAGCTGAAAGCAATACTTCAAGATTGTACGGTGGCACAGGCTTAGGCCTTTCAATTAGTAACAGTATTATCAATTACTTAGGTGGAAACATCAATATAGAAAGCACTGTAAACCAAGGCTCTACCTTCCACTTTACTCTTTGGTTTGATACAGTTGCTTGCAAGTATGATGCTTTAGCGGCTTCTAAGGACATTGAAATAGTTACTAGCGCACCTATTGATCTGTCTAAGAAGCGTATTCTTCTTGCAGATGATGTTGAGCTAAACAGACTAATTGTACTTGAAATGCTCAAAGATCTACACATGCAGATTGATGAAGTGGCTGATGGCACAGAAGCTGTTGAAATGTTCAATAATTCTGCTGAGGGTTATTATGATCTTATCCTTATGGACGCTCTCATGCCACAACTTACAGGCTATGAAGCGGCAACAGCCATACGTCAATTAAATAGAAGTGATGCCAAAGACATTCCTATCATTGCTGTAACCGCAAACGCCTTCAAGGAAGATGTGGAAAGAGCATTAGCAAGCGGAATGAATGCTCATATCGCTAAGCCAATTGAATTTGATAAATTACTTTCTTTAGTCAAAGAATATACAACAAAAAGAATAAGTTCATAAAATTCATAAACATAAGCCCCACTTAGTGGGGCTTTCTTCATTATACACAGAAAGATATCGCCCTATTTTTTCAAAAAAAGCAATACAAATAAACAAATTCTAGGGTGTGTTTCCAAATTAAGAGCTTTTGTTTTTTTGCAAGGAACAAAGTTTTTCTCTTGAGGGAGTTTATCTAACATAAATGACCGAAAGAGAAAAATTTTTGACGATGCCTCATGTTGTTAAAATCAGAACTTAGTAATACAGCTAATTTTAGCTTATAGAAGAAATTTTGGCTATATCACAAAAGAACAAAAGAATTAATTTAGAAACACACACTAATTAAAAAGTATGGCTTTATAACATAGGAATTTCAAATGAATAAGACACTCATTGCAAAAATATACGATAATAAAGCATGGTATTATGAACCCGAAGATGTAGATTATCGCTACATTTTAGGAACTATAGGCAATAAACCCCTTATTTGTATTGGCATAAATCCAAGCACTGCAAAACCGAATGATTTAGATAATACGTTAAAATCAGTTGAACGCATTGCTTTGGCTAATAATTATGATAGTTTCATTATGTTTAATGTTTACCCACAAAGAGCAACCAATCCTGATGATATGCACGCTGTATGTGATAGCACTTTGCATAAAGACAATCTATTATGGTTTGAAACAGTGCTAAAAGAAAAACCGCAAGCTGGCATTTGGGCAGCGTGGGGAACGATCATTGAAAAAAGACCTTATCTAAAACCTTGCCTTCAAGACATGTATGCTCTTTCAAAAAAACATGATATTTCATGGCACTGCGCAGGTAAAATATCAAAAAAAGGCCATC
>CAYJDN010000141.1:5509-5672 GCA_964368925.1 uncultured Desulfovibrionaceae bacterium
CTAAAGGCGATATAGCATTTTTATAAATTTGAGATCTAAGGCAAAACAGTTTTATAGTATTTTTCAAAAAAAAGAGCTCGTATTATAGCATTTTGCATAAAAATTGAGTCAATAAAAAATTTATATTTTTTCTTAGGCAAGGCGTCATATTTTTTTAGGATAG
>CAYJDN010000142.1:0-541 GCA_964368925.1 uncultured Desulfovibrionaceae bacterium
AAACTATTTGTTACACGTGTGTTTTCGTCAATAGCATTGATTGGTGTGCTTTTTTGGAATTCATGGGAATTGACCATAATTGCACTTCTTGTGCTTGGAATTGCCCTCTATCCTCTTACGCAATTGAGAAGAAAAATCAAAGATTTAATGAAAGATACTGTAGTATCAATGGCAGCTTTGCTTACTGCTTATAATGAAGTCTTTGCAGGCAATAGAGTTGTTGCTTCTTACAATTTGCAAAATCATGAAAAATCTAGATTTAATAAGATTTTAGATGGCATAATTGTTTTGACTATGAATATGACAAAGAAAACTGCCATTCTTAGTCCTCTGATGCATTTTATTACTTCTATTGGTATTGCAGGTGTTGTTTGGCTTGGCAGTTATCTCATAATCAACCTTCATTTAACTCCAGGTGAATTTGTAAGTTTTATTGCGGCCTTATTAATGCTCTATACTCCAATTAAAGCAATGGGCAACACTTTTGCTAATGTGCAATTATCTTTATTGGCTATGGAGAGGGTTTTTGAGAAATTTGATG
>CAYJDN010000142.1:561-5544 GCA_964368925.1 uncultured Desulfovibrionaceae bacterium
AAATTGAAAATGCGATTGAATATAAAAACGTGAATTTTTCTTATACAGCTGAAAAACCAGTTCTAAAAAATATATCTTTAACTATCAAAAAAGGGCAAAATGTAGCCTTTGTTGGAAATTCTGGTGGAGGTAAAACTACCTTAGTTAATCTTTTGCCACGTTTTTATAATATACAAGATGGTGAAATTTCTATCGATGGACAAGATATTAAATCATTAAATATCGATAGCTTAAGAGATAAAATTGCTATAGTTTTCCAAGATAACTTCCTTTTTAGCGGCACAATAAGAGAGAATATTCTTTTAGGCAAAAATGATGCTACTGAAGAAGAAATGTCACAAGCTATTGAAAATGCTTGCCTGAGTGATTTTGTTGAGTCTTTAGAAAATGGCTTAGACACTGAAATTGGTGAGCGTGGTGTATTATTATCAGGTGGGCAAAAGCAAAGAATTGGTATTGCTAGAGCTTTTATTAAAGATGCGCCTATAGTTATTTTAGATGAAGCGACATCTGCTTTAGATAATAAATCTGAGGCTGTTGTGCAACAAGCTATTAATAATCTTATGCAGCATAGAACAGTGCTTATTATTGCACACAGGCTTTCTACTGTACGCCATGCGGACAAAATATTTGTGATAAATCATGGTGTTATCGTCGAAGAAGGCACGCATGATGAGCTTATGGCAAAGCAAGGTTCACAATATCATGCCCTCTATAATTCTAGTCTTCATTAATACTTTATAGAATATTTTTATATGGAGATATTCGCTGTTAGAGATGATATATGAAAAGCTGAGAGTGGCAATATTATTGACTATCGATTGATACAATTAGGGCATTTTTTCATTAGATTGGAAAAATGCCCTAACTTCTTTAATTCTTAAAATATTTTAGAATATAGTATAATGTATAATTTAGAGTTTAGAAAGTTCTAAAATAGAGAAATCTTTAGCTTTTAGCGGCTTCTTTGAATTGCTTAAATAGGTCAGCAAGGTCTTCATCGGTTGTATCTATGATTGCAGGATCTCTTTGAATAGGCATGAGTATAGTACGCAATTCTTCAGCCGATATATGTTCATCTAAGCCTAGTTCTTTATGGACAAAAGCTTCTTGTTCGGCTGTGATTGTGCCTCTTGGGCTTGATTTGAAGAGTTTATAGCGTAATTCTCCTTCTTCAGAATCACGAGTAGAAGTGATAGATTTAGGCTTGTTAGGGTCATGATTTAGTCTATTATCGTATCGTGCATCTTCGCCAAATAAGAAGAAAGGAATGCCCATTTCTACTGCATAGAGCGAATAAGAGCCGTAAATATTAGAACTTGCGTATTGATGTCTTTTGAGAATATTATAAAGACCTTCAGGATAATTATTTCCTTCAAGGAAGACACAAGTCACGTTGAAGCCATGTTTTAAATATTCTACATGTATAGCAAATTGTGTTATATCAGCCCAAAAAACACAAATTGTGATGGGGTGAAATTTTTCAGGCAAAGATTTTAGAGCTGTGCAATAATGATCAACATTGAAGATTGCGGGCATATTTTTTGTGCCATGTGCAGGAAAAACGACAGTGCCTTTAGCATTAACATCTTTTTGAATATTATTTTCTTTTCTATAGAAAATATATGGAGCACCAACGCAATATGCAGGCACATCGTATTCTTGGCTCCATTGACTTGCAAGTCTTTTATTCCAAAAAAACATGCTATGCATATTAGGTTGAAGGTCAGTTTTTATGATTTTTGCATAGTCACCATGCTGCACTTCAAATTTGTCATAATCTAAAGTTAATTGCGCTCTTTGGGAAAGAAGCTGTTTTATATAATAGATACTACTTACGGTAACAAGTTTTTTCTTAGACATAGCATATCTTCTTTAAAATCGTTTAAATTTTCTTTACTGTCTTTATTCGTTTCTATAGCAATATCCATGCTTGTGTCAATAATAGAAAAGAGTCGAGCATAGTCGTAATTGCCTTCATATAAATGTAAATGCCTATCTTTGTCGCTATCAATAAAATTTCCGCTGAGATGATAGGCTTTGGGCTTGAGATTTTGAAATTTTTCTACATAGCTATATGGCTCAATATTTAGGCTGTTTGCTGTGCAAATTGCATGTCCTATATCAAGACAAAAGCCAAGCTTTGTTTCTTTTATTATTTTTTCAATTTCCTCAAAACTTGCACCACGACATAAAAAACCCTCATTAAGCGGCGCATAAAATGGCTTATTTTCTATAAGGGCATTAATAGGATTGATATGATTTATTTGGCGTATGGTTTCTTCAATAGTATTATTCATGCCAGCATGAATGACAGTATATTCAGCTCCTAAGGCCTTTCTAAATTCTTCAACTTCGCTGAAAATTGCCTTATTATATTCAAATTTATGTGGATCGGCTAAATTTATTTCATGCATAAAGTGAGGGGCGTGCAATCGAAAAGGAATGTCTAACTTTACCCATTCTTTTAATGTATGTAAAGTATGAGGCACTATGTAAAGTTCTATATAATCAAAGAGCTTATCATTATAAAGGCGTATTGCCTCATTATAGTAATAGTCTATATTTATTGACCAAAGCTTTAAGCCTATTTTATGCTCCATAGATAATCCTATATTTTATTTCAGCCATTTGCCAGTCAGTGTCATTGTCGATATCTTGTACATAGCTTTCATCTAGCTCAAATGGCAGACTATTTTTGCTGACTAAAGATTTATTTTGTAAAAGTTCTTTAGTTTTGAAAAAATAAAACATTCCTACATCGTGAAACATTGGCTCTAAATCTTGTGAACGGGTTATTGCGTATTGTGGTTCATTAAATTCTAAATAGCCGTGTTGATTTACTTTAAACGCTCTTTGTATTGGAAAAGAAAAACGGGCGACGGGGATTAGACTGTCTGCATTTGATTCTTTAAAAGTTTTATACGCTTTATTTAATATATCCTTAGTCAAAAAAGGCGCACAAGGGTAAATGCAAGTAAGATTTTCAAAATAAATATTTCTTGCGGAATATTCATCAATAACTTCTTCTAATACATCAAAAGTAGTGGCAAAATCATCGGAAGTTTTAGCTGAACGCATAAAAGGGATTTTTGCACCATATTTTATAGCAATTTCAGCAATTTCTTTATCATCGGTTGAAACCATAACTTCATCAAAAAGAGCACTTTTCAAAGCAGCATCAATAGCATAAGCAATCATAGGTTTTCCCAAGAAATCTTTGATGTTTTTTCGAGGAATACGCTTTGAGCCTCCTCTTGCTGTTATAATGGCTAAATGCTTCATATTATGGCCTCTTTAGAAATTATTATTGCTTTTCTAATACAAAATAAGTTGTATCATCAGCAGTGCATAAAGGATCTCTATGATAGAAAAATCCATAATCACGTAAAATTAAATCTTTATGTCTATCTAATAATTCGCCACAAAAATCTCTTTTAAATAATTTTCCTTTATGTCCACGATATGTCACTTCAACAGGTGTGGGATTGTAGTATTCTGAAATGATAATGTAGCGTGAGGAAGCATTATATAATGTGTCATAAACCTTAGTTAAATCATCAGGATTGATATGAATAAGGACGCCGAAAGTAAAGGTTAAATCATATTGTCTTTCTGGCACGAAATCTAATATAGATTGATGATAAATGTTTGCCTTTCCCCAAGCTTTAACCTTTTCATAAGCAAATTTATTGATTTCAACAGCATTTAAGTCTATTTCAGGTAATATTGTTTTGAGTGCGTGGAGGTTTAGTCCAATATTGCAACCTAATTCTAGGGCTGAAGTTGGAAGAGAATCCATAGCCGAAAGTTTTCGAGCCCAATGAGGTACACGTAGATTTATATTGCTATTTCTTAGGCTATATTCATCGCCAAATTCGCCACTCCAAAACAATTCTTGTTCATTCATAAATTTCCCTTATGTATACAGTGCATAATGATAAATGCTGTAATGCTGTATTTTATCTTTGCTTATGTTAATAATTCTTTCACGCTTGTTCCACTTTTTCTACATCTTCATTGCTTAAGTCATAGTAGATGGGGGGGCATTTTTTATAATAGTCCTCAAATTTAGAAACACACCCTAGGAAAATCGCCTTTTTTAAAAGCTAAATTTTGATAATATGGCTGTAAGTGAATAGGTATATAATGCGCTTGTATGTTTGTATTATATTTATAAAATTTTAATATAATTTTTTTCTGTTGTCAATCAAAATGGGATAGAGATAAAATATGCACATGCAAAATTATTGGCGTTGATATGACGAATGATTGACTTCTGTTATTCTTCAAGTTAATAATAAGTGTTAGGGGCAAAAATAGCTTAAATAATCGAATGTATCCATAAGAAATAGTATTAATTATTCATGATGTTTATTATTAAAATAATGTGGGCGAGGTGCAGAAAATATGCGAATTTGCGTGCTAGGAGCTACAGGCTTATTAGGGAAGGCTTTACTAAATGAAGCTAAGAACCGATATGGCGAATCAAGTGTTATTGGTGTTGCACGTAGTAATAGCGATGTAGACTTGGACATAACTTTGGATACGGAATTAGAAAATTTTTTTTCTACATCAAATTTTAGTATTGTTATTAATACTGTAGCTATTGTTAATCATAAACTTTGCGATGAAGATGTAGGCTTAGCGTATAGAACGAATGCAAGACCAAGCTCTCTATTGTCAGCCTTAGCATTAAAATACAATTTTAAGTATATATACATTTCTACAGACGGGTATTACATAGGAGATGAGGATAGATTGCATACAGAAACTGACCCAATCAGTTTGATTAATGAATATGCAAGAACTAAATATATTGGAGAAATGTTCACGCTTACCAATCCTCAAAGTTTAGTAATTAGAACTAATATTATTGGTTTCAAAAATAAACAAGCCTCTCCTACTTTTCTTGAGTGGTGCATAGAATCTTTGAAAAATAGAAATGAAATGCTCCTTTTTGATGATTATTACACCTCTAGT
>CAYJDN010000143.1:0-5503 GCA_964368925.1 uncultured Desulfovibrionaceae bacterium
AAAATGCTCTCATTTTATATAATATATAAATAAAATTATATTTTATTATAGCTATTATAGCTTATTATAGTTTACCATTGCCTTAACTATTTCTGGTTAAACGTATTGTCGCCGTTGTGCCTACGCCATCTTCATTATTCGACAAATATATTTCCCCATCACATAATTGCAACATAGAACGTGCAATAGCAAGGCCTAATCCCGTACCCCCCGTCGCCCTGTTGCGTGAGGGCTCTAACCTAAAGAATGGTTCAAAAACTTTTTCCAATTTATCCTCTGGAATACCAGGGCCATTATCAACAACTTTAATAGTTAAATCTTCCAATGTGTCAATAACATAGATTTTTGAAGATGTGCCATATATCGTTGCATTACCCAAAACATTCAGCAAAGCTCTTTTCAAACAAAGTAATCGTATCGCTATCGGGGGCACTCTATTATAAGGATGCACACTATTAATATTTTCCCTCTCAAATACCACATGATGCCCATTTGAAATAAAATCTTCCGCCATACTCTCAAGCAATGAAATAGCATCAACAACAACAAATTTTTCAGTATTTGCCGTAGCTCTACCTAATTCAATACTTGTATCCATAAGTTGCCTCAACTGATTGATATCCTTCATAAAGGCAGTGTGGATTGGACCGTCTAATTGTTCTGCTCTTAAAGCAATACGTGTAAGTGGTGTACGCAAATCATGCGAAATTGCCGCAAGCAATCGACTTCTTTCATTAATAAAATCAAATATCTTCTTTTGCATCTGATTAAATGCAACAAATGTATCCCTTACTTCTGTCGGCCCTTTATCTTCAATGGGGCTATATTGCGTGATATTACGTGAAAATTCTTCAGTCGCATGAGCAAGTCTTTTAAGCGGTTGTACTGCAAAATATACGATAGCAAAAGCAAAAATCGACACAAAGATAAAAACAGCTATAGGTATCGCTAAAGAACCTGTATGCGGCACAAGCAAGCTATAACCCTGACTTTCAAAGATAACCCATTTTTCATCTGTGCCACTATCTATAGGAAAAGCAACCCTAACATTATATTCCTCATTAGAAATAATATGTTGCTCTAATGTGTCGTTTCCAAAGAAAACATCTCGTATAAATTCAAAATAATCCTCAAAAGTAAATTCAGTCACACTTACATGAACTTCTAAATCAGGGTCTAAATTCGCCATCTGTGACAAAGACTTGATATAATCTTTCATTTCAATGCTTTGTGGATTTAGCCCACAGCAATATTGAGGAAGTTCTTCAGAAAAGTGAATAATATAGCCCGAATTTTCTAGACCAACAATCACTTCATCTCGCATGTCCGTTTCCGTCATGCGCAATAATGAATAAAAAGAAAAAATAGCCCTAGATCTATCACCAATAATATAGGTAGCTGAATAAGCCCTACCCATAGAAAGTATATAGAAGCTCATAAAGAGATAAAGCGAAAAGATGCCTATGAATAATGCAAGGAAAATCTGCGCATACATTGTGCCTGGTATATATTTTTTTAAAGAAAAACCCATAATACACTTTCCTCGCTCATAATATTCCTCTAATCTACTCTCCCTTAACTCTCCTAAACTATTTTCATTTTAAATTTTATTTTTGAATTACCTGCACATTGGTAACAAAGACATAGCCGTCACCACGAACTGTTTTAATAAGTCTTGCCTCTCTGCCATTATCTTGCAAGCGAGCACGTAAACGACTAACTTGAACGTCAATACTTCTATCAAAAGGACTTCTATCAACACTTTCTGTCTTACCCTGCACAGCTTCAATAAGCTGCTCTCTTGTAAGAACTTGTTGTGGATGAGTAAGGAAGAAATATAATAATCGATACTCAGCGCCACTTAAATTTACAATAATTCCATCATGACTGATCAAATGCCTTGCACCACAGTCAAGAGTCCAGTCTTCGAATTTATACATAGCTGGAAAACTAGAAACTTCAATTTCACTTTTGCCTAAAGCACGGCGTAAAACTGCACGTATACGAGCTAATAATTCACGTGGCTCAAAAGGTTTGGAAATATAATCATCTGCACCAAGCTCAAGACCAACAACTCTTTCAGTTGTTTCGCCAAGCGCAGTAAGGAAAATGACTGGAATGTCTGAAAATTGCCTCAATTTCCTAAAGACAACTAAACCATCTTCGCCAGGCATCATAATATCTAATACAATAAGATTACAGCTCTCTTGTGAAAGCAAAGCGAACATTTCATCGCCCGCACCAGCCTTTGAAACCTTATAACCATGTAATTCAAGATAAGATGCCAATAAATCACGAATATCAGGATCGTCGTCCACTACAAAAATATGTTCTACAGTTGAAGATGCTTGATTCATAGAAATTCCTTATTACAGTTTTTTTCATTAAACGTCCTAAAGGCTATATATCTATTATTAAACCAAAATGAAATTTAACGCAAATTAAAAATCCATTTTTTTTCTAATAAAGAATAATATAATACAATTGAAACACGAAATAAAGATAAAAAAAGCAAAAAAACTAAAAATAAAAAATTACAATAATAAAATAATGAAAACTAAACTAAACTAAACTAAACTAAACTAAACTAAACTAAAAACAAATCAACTAATCTGCAAAGGCGCAAAAGTAAAGGCGAATAAACTAATAAGCAAAGAAGTCAATAAACAAAAATCTAAGAACAAGAACGCTTGTATAATAGTAGCAAAGAATACAAAAAGGGGGCATTACGCCCCCTTTCAAAAGTGCTTTAGTTAGCAGAACCGCAACTTGAACCGCAACTTGAACCACAACTACTTGCATTTGCAAATGGTTTGTTTGGTTCAATTACAAAGCCCATGTAAGAAACGTCAACGTTTACGCCTGTTGTTTCTTCTAAAAGTTCTTTGTTAATGCAGAAGCTAAATCCTTCTTGCTCAATCACGGTGTCGTCTTCTAAAGGCTCATCCAGAGCCAATGCTAAACGCGGACCACGTCAGCCGCCAGGTGCTAAATAAATACGAATAGGTTGTTTGTCTTTGCCTTCAAAGAAGGTTGCGAGCTCTTTTGCAGCCGCAGGTGATAATTGTAGCATAATGCCTCCAACTTTTTTTCTAATATCAAGTTAAGACCAAAAATCCTTTAGTCAAGCTTGTAAATTATTAATTTTAAATTTATAATCATTCTAAGTAAATGAGCCTATCTCAACTCCTCAACTCTAACAAGAAAGTCTTCTGTCAAAGTCAAGCAAGACAAATAAAGCAATTTACATAAAAAAAGACATATTAATCCATACCATCAACTGTGTATCTCACAGTAATAACTTGTCCGCTACGTCCCGGCGAACCAATGCTTTTTCCATTCAATACCATTCCAACACCGCCAGCATTGCCAAGACGCATAACAACATCTTCATCAAAACTAAGCAACATTTCTTGCCCACGTCTTAAAAAAGCCTCACGTGAAATTGCATCACTGTTTTGCGCAACAGGCCCATCAAGAGTGAAAGTAAGCCAGCAATCAGCAGTAGCTTGTACAACTAATGTTTCCTCGCCGCCACCAAAAAAACCTATACGCTGAAAAACAACAGGAAGACCGTCAAATAATTCTTCTTTCACTTCTTCTCTTTCAGCCACTACAGAAACATTCTCTTCTGCTTCCTCTACAACTTCAACAGCTTCAGCTTTCTCTTCTTCTTCAAGAACAAGCTCAGCTGTTTGAGTATTCTCAGCTTTTGGAATTTCTGTTATTTCATCAGAATTAGCGCCAGCTTCCACTTCTGCTACCATGTCAGCAATGCCCACTTTATCATCTTCTTCAACAACAGCAACTTCTTGAAGATTTTCATCTTCTTGCAAAACAGCTTCTTGCGCTATTTCACTGCTTTCAGCAACAATAATTTCTTCATTTTGCGCAAAATCGTCGTCGCTTAGATTATTTGAAAAAAGATATAAAGAATAAATAACCACACCAACAGCAACAAGAGTTGCAAGAGTAGCTCGCACAAATTTCTTTTGTTTTTCTTGTTGTTCAGGATCATTTACAGTCCCGACATGTAAAGGTTTCTCGTCACCATGCGGATTTACAAATGTAGGCTTTGGTTCGATTTGCTCAAGATAGGCAAGAGCTTTTTGTAAATCTTTGTCGGGAAAACCAAGAAAAATGCCGTAGGATTTTAAAAATCCACGCAAAAAAACTAATTGCGGTAATTCTTCACGATTACCATCTTCAATCGCTCTTAGTATTTTTGATGATATTTTCAGTGTTTTAGCCACGTCTTCAATGAGCACGCCCCTATGGACACGAGCTTCGTGAAATTGCGCACCTATTTCGGCTAAGGTAATAATATTTTTATTTGTATCTGACATCGACTAAGGCCTTCTTATTGGTTTGTGCAATAAATTCATTGTATCTTTCTTCAAGACGAGGAGCCATAAGCATTTCTTTAATAGAATTTTTCATTGCTTCATCAAGAGCGTCAGCATTTCACAAATCTGAACTTTTAAACAATTTTACTTGAGCCAATGTACCTGATAAATCTATAAGCTTTGATACATCATTTTCTTTCATGCTTTGAAGCTCATAAGCAATATTTGGGGCTATGTCATCTGCTTCTAAATTTCCCATAGCACCACCATCTGCTTGATTAGGGCCAATCGAAATTTGACGAGCAATAGCTTCAAAGTTTTGACTACCTTGTGTGCCATCTAAAAGCTGTGTTGAATATTTTTGAGCGTCTTCCTTACTTGCATAGAGTATGAGTGCAAAATCATAGGCTTTTTTCGTTCCAAATGAACCTTGATGTTCAGTATAATAAGCCATAATTTCTTCATCACTCACAGCAATTTTTGAATGCACATTTCTGCCAATCAATTGCGAAATAAGGATTGTATTAGCGATTTCTTCACGCAATGCTCTTTCAGAATAACCAAAGCGATTCTTCATTTCAGCAAGATATTCATCTTTACTAATGCCAATGCCTTGCACTCTTGCAGATAATTCTTGGTCAACTAAACTTTCAGATGAACGTATACCTTGAGCATATGCTTCTTGAATGAGAATTTCTTCATCTATCATGGTTTGTAAAGTTTCTTGCAAAATCTGCTTCACTCTCACTTGTTGGCTTTTATTGTCAATCGAAAGATTATTTTCAAGCAAGGGAAAGCTCGCACGTCTTTCAAGGTCGTAATATGTAATGATTTCTCCATTGACGACAGCTGCAATACGTGCTTCAAGAGCATAGGAAAAGTTTGGCAAAAGAAGAAAAGACAAAGCAAATAATGAGTAAATTAGACGAAAAGGCATACACCCTCCAAAAGAACTATTTTTTTGTATAGCCTTTTTTGTTTACTTTTGCAAGCAAATATCTATATAGTAAAGATTTTGGTGCAATTGCACACAAAATCCTCACTGCGCATTTTGTGTCAAAAATGCTTGTTCGCTAAAGTCCTTTGTGCTCAACGCACACTGGATTTTATAGTAAAGATTTTGGGCTGTTAGCCACAAAATCCTCACTGCGCAAAAA
>CAYJDN010000144.1:0-5501 GCA_964368925.1 uncultured Desulfovibrionaceae bacterium
CAACGAGCGATATTTTCAGCTTGTGGAATACTTAACGCCCATTTATAAATATCATTTTCAGCAACAGTAACTTTTTTAGTGCCGCCAAATTTTTCATCATAAACAATTTTCATGCCTTTATGACCAAGGTTACGAATAACAACTTCATTACCATCGTCACGCTTGAAAACATAGAATTTATCAGGGGTAACCATACCACCAACAATTGCTTCGCCAAGACCATAGGAAGCATCAATACTTACTAAGTCTTTGCGTACAGTACCTCTACAACCAGTAGCAGTGTCAGCACTAAAAGCAGTACCTGCAATAACAGGATTGATCATGCGCATCATACAAACTGAAAGAGAAGTATTTTCAATTGCCCATTCAGCTTTAGCTTGTCTTGCCAATTCCATATCGCCAGTTTCTTCAGCTTTTGTGATACCATCTTTAATAGCTTCACGACGATATGTCATAGAACGTAAGTTATAAGCAGAAGCGCAATCCCAATGGTAGGCTTGAACTACAGTTTCTGCTCCGTGCATGTTGAGGTAGGTATCTTGTAGTCCAGCAAAAGCTTTTTTACGAGAATCTTCACCAGCGGCAGAAGAGCGAACAGCAACAGGAACATCTTTTTCGCCAGCTTCTTCACAAATATCTAAATAAGCTTTAGTTACAGCTTCTTTTACAATTTGAGGAAGTTCAACTGAAAGGATAGCTGCTTGAACTAATACTGAACGTTTACGTAATTGATCAATAACTTCTTGTGAAGTTGCAAAGCCTTCAACAACATTATCAACAAACATACGCAAAGGAATTTTCTTTGCATCAACTACTTGTTCATCAGCACTTTTGATTTCTTTAGCAAAAGTACGCACTAATTTTTGTAAAAATTCAGGATCTGAATTGATTTCTGGATCATTCCAATCAATTCTTGCGTATTCTCTTTCAATTGTAGCACGAATAAGAGCGGCATTAACTTTGGTTTCATCTAATACTTTATGAAAACAAATTGAAGATACTGCACGAAATTGTGGAGATTGAACATTTTTTACTTCATGAATAAGAGCGGTATTATAGTTCTTACCACCTACAAGTATTTCAGCTTCTTCTCCAATTGCTTTTATTTCAGCTCCTGTAAGAATAAGCTTTTCTTTCAATGCTTCTATAGATTCATTCTTCTGGGTCGCTCTAGGCATAAATTCCTCCGAAAACAAAGTTAATATAAAAATAGTAATAGCAAATACTAACGTATATTGTCAAGGTCAGTACCACAATGCGGACAATATCTCATAGCATTGTCTAATGGCTTATGACATAATTCGTTTGGACAAAGACGTGGAATGTCGCCTAGTTCAACAAGAAGTTCACCTTCTTTGACTGGCACCATGCTACGTGTTTGTTTATAGTTAGCACCCTTGACAACACGTTTTACAATGCCATCACAAGGCGCAAGAACTGCTTTTTCTTGTTTCATAATAGAAATATTGAAAAGCTCATCGCCCTTACTTACAATATCACCTACTTTAACATACATTACCCACAAATCACCAGAACAAGGCGCACCTACTTGATAAGGGTCAGCACTGTCGGCTAGTTCTACGCTTGATTTTGTACTTCCTTTAGCATCAGCAATTTTTACTTCATGCAACATAGATTCAGAATCAAAGGTATAACGCACTAAAACTGTACCAGTTTCAGGATTTTCTTTTGTAGTATCAATACGCATTTGATGCGGCTTGTTTTTAGAGTCAAAGAAGTTTAATATTCTTCCTTCTTCTAAGCCCTCAAACCATATATCTAATGGAAGTTTATTAGGATCGCCGTAATTTTGAACAAATTTGAATGTCTTTAATGCATCACTTGGGTGATTGATAAATAGAACTAATTCTTCATCTGTAAAGTTACGTTTTAATTCATTTCTTAGGGTTTTTTCTTCACGTGCTAGTTGAGTGTCTTCTAAGGCAAGTAAAGGAGAATCTGTAGTGCGTTCTTCTAAAGCTTCTTTATAGTGAGCACCAAAGGCAGATTCATAAACCCAATCAGCAGGGAAGCCTAGTGGTAATTTACCAAACTTACCTAAAAGAAGATTTCTAAAAGCATCATTACAATCTTGATAAATAAAGAGTCTTTCTTTTTTTACTTGTTCGCTTAATTCATGTTCTTCTTTTTCAGATACTTCTTTAATAGTATGCAATAAAGCATTTACTTCGCCTTGGCCACCACGTTTATATGCACCTGTAACAGCTAAAAATGAAGTGTTCCAAGTGATTTGTGAACCTGGGGTAACGTCATGGTAGCGTACAATCTTACGTGCGCAAGCCAAAAATTCTAACATAGATGGCAATAAGTGGATATAGCCTTGTTTTAATGCCCCTTCTTGTGAAGAAGAAGTAGCGCCACCAGGCATAGCATGATTTACAACATTATAATCAGTACCTAAGAAATAAGGCGAAGCGTATCTGTCGTAATAAGGCATAATTTGCTTCAATACAAAGTTTGCGTCTTTGATTGAATCCATATCTAAAAGATTTTCTATGCCATATTCTTCTTCGATAAAGGCAGCTGTAGATTGAATGTCGCCTTGTCCATAGGAACGAACACCAGCGCCTAAAGCCGCATCAACAATATGACAGCCAGATTGTGCCGCAGCACCAACACTAGGAACAAATAAGCCATCAGTATAATGTCTATGAAAATGTAATACTAAGTCAGGGTGTGCTTTACGTAATTGACTTACAAGCTCACGAGTGAATTTAGGCGAGCATACACCAGCCATATCTTTCAAGCCAAGTATAATTTCTTTACTTGCTTTTTTCTTGCTAATACCAAGTACTTTACCCACAGTGTCTAATATATAGTCAGTCACTTGTAAATAATGTTGAACATCAAAGCCCTTAGCTACAGAAATTGAAAGAGCTGGTTCAAAGATAATATCTTTTCTGTCTAAGAAAATTTCAGCTAATGGAAGCATATTATCAATATCATTCAAGAAATCAAAACAACGTATGATATTATAATTTTCGCTAATCATTTCAGCAGTTTTACGCATAACATTCTTAGGCTGTGGCACATAACCAAGACCATTTGTAGAGCGTAATAAGAGCTGTTTATTTGTTTTAGGAGCAAAAATATTCCAACGGTTCGCTTCTGTAAATGGATAGGTCATATTTGCCATCATATTTACGTGGAAGTGAGCGCCACCGCCATTTTCAATTGAAAATAAATTTGCATTATCTAAATATGGTGCAATGCATTCATCTTCAGCCAATCTAAAGCGATTTCCATTGTTAGATTGAGTCATATCACGTGGAGTGGTATCAGTGAAGTGAATTTTATTTGTGTCACGCACAAAATCAAGTAAGGCTTTTCTATCTTCTTTAGGATAAGGATTATTTTTAATAAATTTTTCTGAAGAAATTTCAGGTAATGAAAGATTGAAAGCAGGCAATCTTGGAGTAGTGGCAGTTCTATATTCGCCTAATAAGACATGTGGATTGTAACCACGAGCAGAAATTTCCACTACTAATTTTGCTAAACGTTCACCTTCTGGCGCTAAATCTTCATAATTCAATAATTCTGGACGTTGAGCCACAAAATTTGTATCAAAATTCGCTTTTAAGAAATCTTTATTCTTCAATATGTGCTCATAGAATGGAATAGTCGTTTTTAATCCTGATACGTGATATTCATCTAAAGCACGTGACATAATGCCACAAATCTTTGTCCAGTCACTGCCATAAGCAATGAGCAATGAACCAGCAGAATCGTAATTTGAAGGGAAATCATAGCCAGCAGAGAGGTTTGAATCTAAGCGTACACCAGGGCCACCAGGAGAAACATAACGTGTAATTCTTGAAGCATTTGGAGAAAAACCATTTTGCGGATCTTCACAGTTGATGCGCACTTGCATAGCGTGTAGCATTGGTTTTGTATTCTTTTCTGTGAAAGGAAGCTTTAAACCAAAGGCTATACCAATTTGAGTTTCAACTAAATCTATGCCATATCGACATTCAGTAATGCCGTGTTCTACTTGTAATCTAGTATTGATTTCAATAAGATATGGTGTGCCATCATCAGTAACTAAGAACTCTATAGTTGCTAAGGAATCATAGCCAACATGCTTTATAAGTTTACGAGCATAGTCTTTTAATTCTGCACGTAATTCAGCAGTAATTCCTCCCCAAGGAGAAGGAGTGATTTCTATTAATTTTTGGTGATTACGTTGAATTGAGCAATCACGTTCATCAAAAGCAAATACATTACCGTATTTATCGGCAATTACTTGAATTTCAATGTGTCGAACGCTTTGTAAATATTTTTCAACAAATAAACGTGGTTTGCAAAAAGCCGCTTCTGCCATAGAAGAAGCTTTCATAAAGGCATCTTCTAATTCGCTTTCATTGTGAATAGCAAAAATACCACGACCGCCGCCGCCGCCTTCTGCTTTTAACATAACAGGTAAGCCGATTTCTTCAATCAATCTACGTGCTTCAGGAATATCAACTGCGCCCTCAGAACCAGGAACAACAGGAATATCTAATTCTTTTGCTAATTTTCTTGCTTGTACTTTATTACCAAGTAAATTCATAGCTTCTGCGCTAGAACCAATAAAGATAATTCCAGCTTCTTTACACTTACGTGGGAAAGCATCATCTTCAGAAGCAAAGCCCCAACCAGGGTGAATAGCTACAATATTTTGCTCTTTAGCCTTTGCAATTATTAAATCTAGGTCTAAATAGGCATTTGGTGTATTACCAAGGAGCATTAACTCATCAGCCGCAGAAGCAGCAGGTGAGGTTTTATCAATATCGGTAGCGGTCATAACAGCAATAGCATTACAGCGTTCACGAATAGCACGGCATATACGCCTTGCAGGAATACCCCTATTGGCAACAAGGATTTTTTTTCCTTTTACTGTTGCTAGAAAATCATCAAAATTTTTACTAGACATATTTTCCCCAATTTAAAATCAAATAAAAAAAACAATTCTAAGCTGTACTACATCAGTCTTATGCTACCGCTTAGAAAAGTCCTTATTCCATATTCCGTATCTATGATAATTGCGCCTAGGCTTTCATTTTCGAGTGAAATTCCTCTTAATATACCACTATAATCAAATATTTTTGTATTATCAGCATAGTAATCAAAATCACCAAAAACCAGAGCTTCTGATATACTCACTTTTTGCTTTTTGAAAGCTAAGTGTGTATGCGCTTGAAATAATAGTTCTTTTTGTGCGTTTAGCCTTTCAATATGTATCAATAAAGCTTGGCTGTTGTCAGAACCATAATTTGCATTATCATGGCATAAGTTTCTTTCTTTTAAACTTTTATGCAAATAACATAAAAAGCATAAGTTTACAAGCTTTTCCCATGTGTCATTAATTAATGATTTAATTGCATTTTCATCATTAAAATCTATGTTAAATTCAAGAAAATTAGATAAAGAAGAGGGAAATAATGCTTTTTTTTCTTCTTCATGCGTCAAAGTAGGATTATTAAAAATATTAATTCCTATAC
>CAYJDN010000145.1:0-2010 GCA_964368925.1 uncultured Desulfovibrionaceae bacterium
AGGGCTGCATAAGGGCATAGACATGATTTCTAAATCTATCCCATTCCTTATGCCACTCACCAAAACCAGAATAAGGAGGTTGCTCACTTATAATATCGTGATTTTCCTTATTATTGTTTTGAGGAGTAGGTGCTTTTGGCTCATTTCTTTCTATGCCCGCAGTCATTTCAAAACAACGTTTATTGTTTTTTTTGAACTCACGGCTACTTAATATAACCGCATCTGAGCCCATTTCTGCTTTTATCTGAGCAAGAACTTCTTGAGTTGAAGCCCCTTGAAAAGTACGTACCTGCATAATGCTTCCACATCTTTTTAAAAAATTTTCTAAAAAATTTTCTAAAAATAAACGAAATAATTACTTGCATAGCGTCATGCTTTTGTCGTTAAATACATTAAGCAAAAACTATGCCATTTTATTAGGTTTATTTCCTATTTTGTTCCTATAGAGTATGAATACTAAGGTTTTTTCTCATTACAGAGCGATGATATTTTAGCTTAGGATAGCCGAAAAGCATTGCGCCTGTCACGCTATAACCATCTGGTATACCTAAAAATTTATTTATATTGTCATCAAAATTTGCCGCCATAGACATATAGCCCACCCAGCAAGTGCCTATTCCTTTGTTATTGAACACAAATTCCAAATAACTAAGGGCAATAGTTGAGTCTATAATTCCTAATCTTGCTTCACTAGGCGCATAGGTAAAGACAACATGAGGCGCATTATAAGAAATGAGATTTCTTCCTTTTTTAAATGCACGCATAAGTGAAATGAAGACATTTTTCTGAAAAATATTATCAACATTTGCCGCACCTAAAGCATGAGCGCACATTTCTGATAATTCGTGCATCTTATCTTTAGAAACCAACACCCAAGAAACTTCTTGCTTATTTCCACCAGTAGGAGCATAGCTTGCTGTTTCTATTGACTTTATTATTTCATCATGTGGTACTTCATCGTCTTTATAATCACGAATTGAGCGGCGCATACGTATAAAATGCTCTATGCTTTCGCTTGAAATATCAGCTTTGCCTTCTACAAGAGCGTTAGAGTCTATTCCATTGAAAGTTATAGCATTTTTAGGACAAACAGCAATACAATGCCCACATTGAAAGCATTCCATATTCACAGCTTTATACTGTGCTTTATTGTTCTCATTCATGCTTATACAGCGGCGTATACAATCTTTCACACAAAGAGCATCGCCACAACATTTATCTTGATCAATAATAGGATATATTTTTGATAAATCTTCATTGTTCATTGTGTGCACTGTTGAGGTAACCATGATAACTCCTTGATTTATTTCTTTTTTACTTTTTTATCGTATAAAGAACGTTTAAGAAAAGAAAGATGATTAAGGAAAGTTTTTCCCTCTAAATGATCATATTCATGCTGTATACATGCAGAGAGGTAATTTCTTCCCTCTAAACTTACTTTATTATTATCTAAATCTATTCCCTCAATACGTACATATGATGGGCGAGCCACTTCTGCTCGCAATTCAGCAACAGAAAGGCAACCCTCGTTTTCAATATGCTTACTTGCATCAAGCACAGTGAGTACAGGATTTATAATAAGCACAAATTCTTGCTCTTCGCTTTCTTCATTATCGAGATTTTTGTCGATAAGCACCATTCTATATAATTCGCCAATCTGCGGTGCTGCCAAACCAGCACCACCAACATGATTAAGCGTATCAAGCATATCAGTGGCAACTTGTCTTATAGTATCATTAATTTCCTCTACTGGTTTTGAAACCTTTGCTAGAAGAGGATCTGGATATAAAAGTATTTTTCTAAGCATATATGTACCTATTAATCTTATTTCTTTTGAACATATCTTGTTTTTCAACGAGAGATTGCATCTTCAACTTAATCTTGTTTCTTCAACTTAATCTTGTTTTTTCAAGTGAGTCTTGTTTTTTCAAGTGAGTCTTGTTTTTTCAAGTGAGTCTTGTTTCTTCAAGCTAGTCTTGTTTCTTTTCAACAAGGCGCAAGCTAAGTTCA
>CAYJDN010000145.1:2110-5469 GCA_964368925.1 uncultured Desulfovibrionaceae bacterium
TCTTGTTTCTTCAAGCTAGTCTTGTTTCTTTTCAACAAGGCGCAAGCTAAGTTCACGTAATTGTTTTGCAGTCACTTCTGATGGCGCTTCTGAAAGCAAACAAGTGCCTTTTTGCGTTTTAGGGAATGCAATAACGTCACGGATTGAAGTCGAATTTGTAAGCAACATAACAATACGGTCAAGACCGAATGCAATACCGCCATGCGGAGGTGCGCCGTATTCTAAAGCTTGAATGAAGAAACCGAATTGAGATTTTGCTTGTTCATCGCTAAATCCAAGTGCGCTAAACATCTTTGTTTGCAATTGCATTGTGTGGTTACGGATTGAACCACCGCCGATTTCATAGCCATTCATAACCATATCATAAGCACGTGACAAACATTTAGATGGGTCAGTGTCTAATAATTCAGCATCACTTTCTTTTACTTGTGTGAATGGGTGGTGGCAAGCAACATAGCGTTTTTCTTCTTCATCATATTCAAATAATGGGAAATCAGTAACCCAAAGAAGATTATTTTTGCCCTCTTCAATAAGATTAAATCTTTGCGCTAATTTAATACGCATATTGCCAAGCGCCGCATTTACCATGCTAGGCTCACCCGCTTGGAAGAAGATAATATCGCCCTCTTTCAAATCCATGCGCTCTTGCAATGCTTTCTTTTCATCATCAGAGAAGAATTTAACAATTGGTGATTGCCATTCGTCAGCTTTGATTTTAATCCAAGCCAAACCTTGAGCGCCATAAATCTTACAAAATTCTGTCAACTCATCAATATCTTTACGAGAAAGTTCTTCCGCCTTATCAATTTTTACAGCCTTTACTAATTTTGAAGCTGCAAAAACTTTAAAACCAGAATTAGCAAAAATATCTGTTAATTCAACAAGCTTCAAGTCAAAACGAGTATCGGGTTTATCCACGCCATAATCACGCATAGCCTCAGCATGTGTCATACGTGGCAATGGCGTTACTAAGTCTTCGCCTATAGTATTTTTTAGAATAGAAGCCATTAATCCTTCAGCCATATTCATAATTGTCTCTTCATTTGCAAAAGACATTTCAATATCAATTTGGGTAAATTCTGGCTGTCTATCTGCACGCAAATCTTCATCTCTAAAACAACGTACAATTTGATAATATCTATCTAAACCAGCCACCATACTCAATTGTTTAAACATTTGCGGAGATTGCGGCAATGCAAAGAATGAGCCAGGATTCAAACGGCTAGGCACTAAGAAATCTCTTGCTCCCTCAGGGGTAGACTTTGTGAGAATTGGAGTTTCTAATTCGATAAAGTTGATTGAATCTAAATAATTACGAGTAGCTTGAGAAGCTTTATGACGAATATAGAAATTTTGAGCCATTTTTGGGCGGCGCATGTCTAAATAGCGCCATTGTAAACGTAAGTTTTCAGAAGCTTCGCTTCTATCTTCAATTGGGAATGGAGGAGTTTTAGAAGTATTAAGCAATTTCCACTCAAGCACAACTACTTCAATTTCGCCAGTCGCAAGATTAGGATTTACCATTCCATCAGGTCTTGGACGCACATAGCCTTTCACAGCAAGCACATATTCAGAACGGATAATATGCGCATTTTCATGCGCACTTGGAGCAATTTCAGGGCTGAAAACTAATTGAGTCAAGCCATTTCTATCTCTCAAATCAACAAAGATTAATCCGCCGTGGTCACGTCTGTATTGTGTCCAACCCATAAGACAAACTTCTTTTTCGCCGTCCACATCTTTTGCATTCAAACTTGCACAATCGTGGGTGCGTTGCCAGTCGTCAATGGTAGAGATAAATTGAGCGTGTTCTGCCTGAATTTCTAAATTTTGTACTTGACTCATGCTACTTCCTTAATTCTTTATATTTATTATAATTATATTATTTTATTATTTATATTTATACTTATATCTTACTTTGCAAGTATGAAAATAATTCTTCTTGCTTTATGCTGATTTGCTCGCCACTTTCCATGTCTTTTACAATAATTGTAGCATTTTGCAATTCATCGCCACCAAGGATTAATGTATATCTTGCCTCTGACTTATCCGCTTGACGCATAAGAGATTTAATCCCCCTTGAACCAAAAGCATATTCACCCTTTATGCCCTCTTTTCTGAGCATTTGAGCAAGCATAAATCCTGTTGAAACAGCTTCTTGATCCATAACAGCCAAGAAAAACAAAGGTTTATTAACATTTGTGTTCTGCGCAAGCATAGCAAGCCTTTCCATGCCACAAGCAAAACCAATGCCAGAAACATCAGCACCACCCACTTGCTTCACTAAGCCATCATATCTACCACCACCAGCAATAGAAGATTGAGCGCCAATATTCGTCGATACTGCCTCAAAAGTCGTGCGTATATAATAATCTAAACCACGCACAAGCTTAGGATTAAGTGCATAAGGAACTTTTGCTAATTCCAATAATTCCACTACTTTAGAAAAGTGATTTTCACACTCTTCACAATAATATTCACTCATCTTCGGCGCTTTTTCAACATATTCAGCACAAGTTGGCACTTTGCAATCAAGCACACGTAAAGGATTTGTATGCACCCTACGTCTGCAATCTTCGCAAAGCGTTTCTTGATCTAATTCCAAAAGCCAAGTAGTAAGAGCTTGCTTATAATTTGGACGACATTCAGGGCAACCCAATGAATTTATTTGCATAATAAAATCATGTATGCCTATTTCATTCAAGAAATAGTGAAGCATTAAAACAACTTCTGCATCATTTTCAGGTTCAGCAGAACCAAGACATTCACAATTTATTTGATGAAATTGACGCATGCGCCCTTTTTGCGGTCTTTCATATCTGAACATAGGGCCAGTTGTGAAAAATTTGTAAACACTGCCCTGATTATACATCTTACTTTCAACAAAAGCACGCATAACACCAGCAGTCGCTTCTGGACGTAGCGTGATACTGCGTTGACCTTTATCTGTAAATGTATACATTTCTTTGCCCACAACATCAGTTTCTTCGCCTATAGAGCGAGCAAATAATTCAGTCGCCTCAACTAAAGGAGTGCGCAACTCAGCATAGGAAAAACGTGAAAAAACTTCCCTTGCCTTGTTCTCCATATAAGTAAACATGTCAGCGTCTTTTCCAAAAAGATCGCCGAAACCTTTCAAAGCTTGTATTTGTGCCATTTTTTTGCCTTCAGTAAAAATATAAACGAGCGAATAAAGATAAACCCTTTTTATATAAATGTCAAATATGCAAGGCTAAGTAAGCAAAATATATACTGGATAGTAATGTGTGTGTTGGAGTTTTTTGGGGGGGCGGGACACCCAACATTTTATAAAGTGAGGGGGTGGGCGGCCGCCCCCCCCCCCCCCCGGGCTGCCAAAA
>CAYJDN010000146.1:0-5446 GCA_964368925.1 uncultured Desulfovibrionaceae bacterium
AAGTAAAGCTAATAATGAACTAACTATTATTGCTATTGCAAATAATGAATCACGTGCGAATGCTATTTATGTACCACGCGGAAGCAGAATTGTAGAAGTTGAAGGCTATAACCCATCTTTTGATGATGTTGCTGGTCATCCTGAATTTGTAAAAGGCAAACGCTTGCTTACAAGTGAAGGAAGTTCTTCACATCTTACCTTGGTTGCTTGGTTAAAAGCTCTTGGTATTGACTCAAAAAAAGAGCAAATCCAATTTATGAAACAAGGTGAACAAGATAGCGCAATGCAAAACGGCTATGGTGATGTATTTAGCTTATGGTCACCTGCTACCTTCCAAGCTGAAAACTTAGATATGGTTAAAGTGGCTACTGCTCAAAACTTACACCTTGTGTTACCTATAGTAATTGTTGCTGATACTCAATTTGCAAAGGCAAATCCTAAAAAGGTTGAAGCTTTCTTGAAAATTTATACAAAAACCCTTAATGAAATGAATACAGGCTCTTTAGAAGATTTCGTTTCTGATTATATTCGCTTTGCTAAAGAATGGTCTGGAATTACACTAACACATAATGAAGCTCTTTTAGATTTAGAAAATCACCCTATGTTCTCAGTTGAAAACCAAATAGAATTTTTAGAAAATGATGGTCTTTTGTCCGACTGGCTAAAAACTCTTACTGACATTGCAGTTCAAGCTGGAATAATTGATAGTAGCAAAGATGCTCAAACTGTGCTTATTAATAATAGTTTCTTGAAAGCAATAAACTAACCTGTTTTTTTGAAATAAAGAGCTTTTACTTGTTTGAAGGAACAAAGTAAAAGCTCTTTATTTTTTAATACATCCTAGTAAATACAATTTAGAAATACCTTTTAGAAAGGCGCAAATAGAGTAATAAAGTTAATTTGCGAATGAATATTCGATAGGTATTGTTACATTTAAAGTTTTTTTAGGTGCAGAAATCTGTTTGTTGATGAGTTCATTTGCTAGTTTTTCGCTTGCGCCATCAAGGCTTGAAACGCCCATAGCTTTTGCAAGTTTTGCATGAGTGATTTTTCCCTCAGGGCTAATTGTCACAGCTAGAAAATTTTTCCCTTGAATGCCACGTCTTTGTGCTGCACGTGGATAGACTTTATGCTTATTCACGACATTCAAGAGTTCAGCTAATATTTGATCTCCAGAAGCACCGGGTTCTTCAACTGTTGCAAATTCAGATTGTGAAACAGCAGCTGCCACAGGAGGCGCAACAACTTCTTGCACTGGTTCAACTTTAACAACTGGCTTAGGTTTAGGGACGGGTTTTGGCTTTGGCTTTGGTTTGGGTGGAGGAGGAGGAGGTGGAGGTTCAATAGGTTTTTCAATTTTTGGTTCTATTATAGGTTTTGGTTTTAGAATTTGATAAACAAATTCTGATTCATCTGTAAAATAGACCTCAAATTTTTTATCTTTTGGCGGTTCTTTTGGTTCAAGAATTTCATCTATCATTGTGAAGTTTATACGTTTTGATAGAGTATTCATAACGATAGGCGATTTTAGAACATTTATTGTAATGATGGAAAGAATGAGCAACATGGTTAGATGCGCAAATTGTCGACTCCTTGTTTCGGCTGGAACGTCGTAGAGGAATTTATTGAGCCGCTTCTGTACTAATAACAAATTTGCCTCCTTTTTCGCCTTCGGCTAAGTCTTTATCACGAGCTTTTGCTCTATCAATAGCTTGAATAAATGCTTCAAAGGGAGCATCTTTATCTACAAAGAAATTAATAGTTGATAGTTTATGTTCTTCGAACAGGCTTGTTAAACTTGCTAGGCTAATTTGAGTGTCTTTATAAAAATAAGCGCCTTCTTTGGTAATGGAAATAACAATTTCTTCTTCTTTTTTTGCATCTTCAGTCATTTCAGCTTCTGGCAGTACTAAATCCATAACGGGCTTAGAAAAAGTGGTTGTCATAATGAAGAAAACCAAGAGCATAAAGATAACATCAATGAGGGGGGTGAGGTCTAGTGCTAAATCGTCGTCTAGTACATTTTTATCATCAAACATATAAAATCCTGAATTTAGAATGGAAAGAATTATTCTTTTTCGCCACAAAGATCAATAATTCTGTAGCTATGCTCAACAGCTTCAATTTGGAAACCTTTAAATCTGAGCATAAGAATATAATAAGCTAAGAGTGCAGGCACAGCTACGGTTAATCCCATAATAGTGGTTGCAAGAGCAGAGGAAATACCTGCTGCAAGAATGGTAGGATCTGGCGCAGTTGAACCAGCAATGCCGTCAAAAACAGTTACCATACCCATAACAGTTCCTAAAAGTCCTAGAAGTGGCGAAATAACGCTGATAACTCGAATGTAGGTTAGATCTCTTGTTACTTTTTCAAAATTTCTATAAAATAAATAATTTACTTCTGCTCGAATATCTTCTGAGTGTTTGCGGTGTGTCATAATTTCCACCAAAATACCAATGAGCGGATTTTTCTTTGCATCAGTAAAGCTATCTAATGAACAACATTCATCTTTTTCTAAAGTAAGAAAGTTTTTCTTGAATCCACGCCATACTATTATGAAGTAAAATATGTTCTTTATGGATAAATAAAGAGCAATAATAACAAGAAAAAGTAATACAACACCTGCTGGGCCTATGAGTGTATAGATTTGATTTAAATTTTGCGTAGACATCAATTCTCCAAAAAACAATGTAATTTCAAAATATTATAATAATTTTCTTTTAATTAGTGAATGCTAACTGCTAAGAAGTTTGATGTATAATACAAATTTTTATTTGTGTCAACAATGTTTTGCGGGTTAAATATGGTTTAGGCGAAGGTAAAAGAAATTTAACTGTGTGTGTTTCTAAATTAATTCTTTTGTTTTTTGGTTATAGAGCGAAAAGTTGTTTGTATTCACAAAAATAGCTTACAGTTACGCTCTTGCTTTGTTCCTTGCCCCTCTTTGATAAAGTCACAAAAGCTTTTAATTTGGAAACACACCCTAGAATGTTAAGAAAAATAGGCTAAAAACCGCTGTATATGCTGTAATGAGTATTTTTGAGCAAAAAATGCCCTAAAAAAAAAGCTTGCATTTTGTCGACATTGTTTTATTGTGTTGCGTCTTTACCATATAAGTAACAATTGAAAATAAAATTAAAGTAAAGAAAAAACATGGTAATAGTAATTAAAATAAATAGCTATTACAAACAACTTTGGAGTTATTATGCAAAGTAAAAATGCCATAGGCAACCTTATTAATAGATACCGTGCGGTTCTTAAAAAATGTCATATTTTAAATACTTTTGGCACACTTGCGCCACCTCTTCTTATGGCAAGCACGCTTTTTGCTGGTGCGCTCACACTTCCAAGTGAAGCTCATGCTTTCACGCCCACAATAGGGCAGTATACCCTAGATGAAATAAAAACTATTATGAGGGCTATTTCACCGCCTAATGGTTACGATCAACCTACCTGGGGTAATTATCTAAATAACTTAACTTTCACACCCTCTTCTTCCTATACTCTTGTGCCGAATGTTACTCTTGGTAATTCTGATTATTATAAAACCTTCACCACGCAAGAAAAAAATGCAAATGGCGAATATGTAGACGTGAACTATGGCATAAAACTTGATGATCGCTATGCTGTTGGTGTTGGCGATTCTAGTGGTTCAGATACTCGCAATAGACTGTCAGTTACAACGACAAATGCGATTATAAATGAAAATTTTATTGAAAATTACACAACTAGCTCTGGTGGAGCGATATATGTATATGGCGTTACTGCCTCAGCACCCACAGCCTCAATAAGCTCAATCACTGGTAATTTTTTCAGAAATAGCGCAGATAGAAGCGGCGGAGCTATATGGGCTCAGAGAACCACAATTGGCTCTATTACAGGTGATTTCATAGAGAATATCGTAGGAAAATATTCTGATTCGACTGGTTCAGGGGGCGGTGCAATAACAATAAGTGAAACCGCAGTAGGCTCTATCGCAGGTGATTTTATAAGAAATAGCGCTCAGCAAAATGGTGGTGCAATAAACAGTTATAATAATAGCTCAATTACCACTCTTACAAGCGACTTTATCGACAATAAAGCCGTTGGTAGTGGCGGTGCTATATATAATGAAAATAGTGCCATTACCTCGCTCATAGGCAATTTTATAAGAAATAGCACTACTAGTGATGGTATCGCACAAGGTGGTGCTATATACAATAACTCTGGTGCTCAAATAATCGCCCTCATCAGTGATTTTATCGGAAATAGTGCTACTGGAAACGATGGAACAAAGGGCGGTTCAGCTAGCGGTGGCGCTTTGTATACAGAATCTAACATCAGCCTTATTATGGGTGATTTTATAGGAAATAATGCTATAGGCGGTAATTCCAACGGCAATGACAGTCTTGACTTCGGTGGTAATTCTGATGGCGGTGCTTTATATAATAGTGGTACTATTAATACCTTTATAGGTGACTTTGTAGAAAATAGGGTCACTGGTGGTGCTAGTACAAATACGGCTGGTGGCCAAGCAAGCGGTGGTGCTTTATATAATAGTGGTACTATCAATAGCCTTAGTGGCGATTTTATAGGGAATAGCGCTATAAGTGGTTCTGGTGCAAATAATGAACAATTTAGAGCATTGGGCGGAGCTGTGGCAAATGAGACTAATAAAACTATTACTTTTGTAAACAGCAGTTTTATAAATAATAGTGTAACTGGAAATAGCGAAACTAATGGCGGTGCAGTGTATAATTTGGGTACAGTCACCTTTATTGCCGACGACGGAATAAGCCTTTTTTCAGGAAATAAAGCGAATAATGCAGCTAATGCAATTTATAATGCCTATAATGCCTCCTCAAACACCGGTGGGTACAATTATTTTAATGCTGGCACAAATAGCACAGGCACAAGTGTGGGCATTATAGACGTGCGTGATCCTATTACTGGTGTCCTTGGTAATATCCATATTAATGCAATTAATGCGAATGCTCCAACTGACGGCATAGTAAAGCTAAACTCTGTTCTAAGTAATTCCCTCACTCTTCATAGTGGTAGCCTATCTTTTGCGGACGGAAATATAAAAAATACTGCTATTTTCGAGGGCCCCGCTTTTAATACTGAAGTTGGTTCTATTTTCTATCTTGATGTTGACTTGAAAAATAAGATGGCGGATAAGATTCAAGCTAATGATTCTGGCTCTATAAACTCTATAATAAATGGTAAAGTTGGCTTTAACATTATGACTGAGGGCGCAGGCGAACTAGCAATTTTTACAAATATTGATACTACGAATGATACTTTTGCTAAGGCTTTCACAAATGATTATGCCTATAGCTACAATGGTACAACTTTCACACTAAGTGAAGGTAGCCTAACTGCTGCTGTTGTTGAAGCAAATACAAACGGCTTTGCCACTTTCTCGCTCACAAAAGATTCAAACCTTTCTGATTCTGGTGGT
>CAYJDN010000147.1:0-1168 GCA_964368925.1 uncultured Desulfovibrionaceae bacterium
TTTTCATCTTCCTTGATAGAAGACGAAAAATCATATTATGACGACACTATCTAGAGTGTGTTTCGAGGTTTTAGGTTGATAAATTTTATATCATTTTTAAATACATGGACTCTAAAAAAGGTGGAAAACCTAATTTTTTCAAACGCTTGGCTTTCACCTCCGCCCAAAAAAACATCTAAAGCCTTGCAATTTACTTAGCTATGCTTTACACTAAATAAAGTAAGGATTTATATTTCTTAAATATTAGGATATATTTATGTCAAAAGAAGAAAAAAATACACAAACCCAAGTTGGGCGCGAACAATATATTGCAGGCGGACAAGTGCAAGGTGTTGGTTTTCGACCTTTTGTGTATAAGCTTGCGACATCACTAAATTTAACTGGCAGAGTTGGAAATTGCGACGAAGGTGTACTTATAGAAGTGCAAGGGCTTGAAGAAAATTTAAAATCTTTTTCAACTCGCTTTAAAAGTGAACTTCCACCCATGGCAAAGCTTGAATCTTTGCGATGGGAAAAAGTTAATCCTATAAAAAATGAAGAAATTTTTGAAATAATTCTTACGGAACATAAAGGTAGCGGCCATTCTGTACTTATTGGAACGGATATGGCTCATTGTGAAGATTGCAAGAATGAAATGCTAGATCCTAATGACAAACGCTATTTATACCCCTTTATTAATTGCACAAATTGCGGCCCTCGTTACAGCATAACTCATTCGCTTCCTTATGATAGAGAAACGACAAGTATGTCTTGCTTTCCACTTTGCGAGGCTTGTGCTAAGGAATATTCTGATCCTCTTGATAGGCGATTTCATGCGCAACCTACTGCTTGCCATGATTGCGGGGTAGAAATTTGGACAGAAACGGCACGTAAGGGACTAGTTGCTTTAGAGAATACGCTTACTCGCTTAGCGAATGGGAAGATTGTAGCGATCAAAGGGCTTGGTGGTTTTCATCTTTCTTGTGATGCTATGAATATTTCTGCAATAAAGAATTTAAGAAAGCGTAAATCTCGCCCTAATAAAGCTTTGGCTATTATGGTACCAAATATAGAAATAGCCAAGAAATTTGCATATATAAATGATATTGAGCAAGAGCTTCTTCAAAGCGCAAAAAGACCAATTGTTCTTTGCAAAAAAAAGGAAAATTCTGCTCTACCGACTCTTATT
>CAYJDN010000147.1:1178-5441 GCA_964368925.1 uncultured Desulfovibrionaceae bacterium
CTTCGCCTTTGCATGAATTGCTTTTTTGTGGTTCGCATTTTAGCAAAGATAATTTTGAAGCTCTTGTGATGACATCGGGGAATATGGCGGGTGAGCCTATAGCGCTTGGAAATCGTGAAGCTTATGAAAAGCTTTCAACTATTGCAGATCATTTTCTTTTTCATAATCGTGATATTTTGGTACGAGTTGATGATTCAGTACTTTTTGTAAAACCCGAAAATGTAAGGAAAATTGAAGAAAAAAACAAGAGCTTGATAGCGCCTTTTATTAGTATTAGACGTGCGAGGGCTTTTGTGCCTGAACCTCTAGATTTTCCACAATTACAAGGCTTTACAAAAACTATCCTTGCCCTTGGAGCTGATTTAAAATCTACGTGCACTCTTACTAAGAGCATAGAAAGAAGCGATGACAATGCAAAATCAAGTGAGTTAACTCAAGCTTTTGTAGGGCAACATATCGGCAGCATGGAAAATTTACAAAATCAATTCTTTATGCAAGAAAATATCGCTCATTTAGAAAATTTGCTTGCTGTAAAACCTGAACTTAATGTTACTGATGCGCATCCTAACACATTTATGCGCTCCTATGCCGATGATTTAGCGACAAAAATAGAAGAAAAAAGGCTTTTTGAAGCCTCCACGCAAAGTTTAGAAAAGGCTTTGAACACTACTGCAAACAACAATAGCGACAATCATTTCCCAAAAACGCCAAACCTCCGTAATTCATCTAAAAACGAAGAAAAAGCTCAAGTTGCGCCTGAATTTTTCTATAAGCAACAATGCACAAGGCTTGATTTGCAACACCATGCGGCTCATGCTTATGCGCTTTTGGCAGATAATCAAATAGATGAAAAAATCTGCGTACTTGTACTTGATGGCACTGGATATGGGCTTGATGGTTCTATGTGGGGGGGCGAAGCACTTTATTTAGACCCAAAAAAGAATATTTGGGAACGAGTTGGACATTTTACAAAAAGCCTACAGCCTGCGAATGACATGGCTGTGAAAAGGCCTTGGTATATGGCTGAATCTTTTCTTTTTTATTCTTCTAATGCTTTGTGCCAATCAGAAAATTTCTTAAACTTTTTGCCACATAATGCTCATACAAAAAAACAAGATAGAATGGCTTTGCGTGAGCTTATTTCTCAAAATATGGGCATACTTACTTCAAGCTGTGGTCGACTTTTTGATGCTGTTGGTGTGTTACTTGGCTGTGCTCCTGAAATTTCTTATGAGGGGCAAGTGCCTATGCAATTAGAAGGCATACAAGATTTTCAATATAATCAATATGATATTGTAAATCCTATCTACCAAGACTCACTCATTTTATTTGATGCTCATAGCATTTTTAATAATACTATGGAAAAGCTCTATACATTAAAGAACGAATATAAAGAAAGCAATCAAGAAGAAATCAATGCTAAGGTAGCGAGATATTTTCATCTTTCTCTTGCACACTCTTTAGGACTTTACGCAAGCACCCTTTCTAAAAAATACAAAACAAAGAAAATTGGTCTTACTGGCGGTGTTTTGCTTAACCAAACTTTATTAAATGAATTATGTAAGATACTTGATGAAGAAAATATCATTCCAGTTATCCATCAAAACTTTTCGCCATCAGATGCAAGTATTTCACTAGGGCAAGCCTACTATGCCTATCTTTATTTGAAACAATAGAAATTTAAAACAATAGGATTTTGAAACAATAGGATTTTTTCAATAAACCCAATCTATTTTATTGCACATTGCATAAAAGCAAAGGGAAAGCATTGTAGTCTTTCCCCTTGTTTTATTTTATTATGTATTGCAATAAGCTATATTACTTTACTTTTGCAACTGCTTTTTTAAAGCCTTCAGCAGAATTTGCAATGACAGCATCAGGCACAGCAAAAGATAGTCTAAAATGCCCTGCTCTACCAAATCCACGCCCTGGAACAGCTAGAATAAGCTCTTCTTTAAGCGCATCTACAAAAATTTGTTCATCTGCAATTGGAGATTGAGGGAAGAAATAGAAAGCACCTTGCGGCATGATAAAATTAATGCCTGCATCTGTAAGAATTTTTGCAAACATATCACGTCTTTTTCTGTAAATAGCCTTTGCATTATCCAAATTTTGCTTTATATCTGGAGAGTTTAATGCAGCGTCCATAAGATATTGACCAACAATAGGGGCATTCACAAAACCAAGGAAACGATTTGCTTGTGTAAGCCCTGCCATGAGTAGTGAGCGCTCATCAAAAAGAGGAGAAAGTGCAATATAACCAATACGTTCGCCAGCAAGTGCTAAATTTTTTGAAAATGAACCAAAAACAACACAATGCTTTGATTTATCTAGCAATGATGGCACTTCTGAATCATAAGCAAGAAAACGATAAGGTTCATCTGAAACCAAATAAATCATACGTCCAAATTTTGCACTCGCTTTTTCAACGAGAGCAATCAATCCTTTTACATCATCTTCACTATAGATAACGCCTGTAGGATTATTCGGGCTATTGATCATAATTGCACGTGTTTTTTCACTTATTGCTTGCTCTAAAGCATCAAAGTCAGGACTGAAATCTTCTTTAGCAGCAATAGCTTTAAACACGCCACCATTACACGCAATATATTTATTATATTCAACAAAATAAGGACTAATTCCTAAAACTTCGTCTTGTGGATCTAAAACAGTTTTGAAAAATACTTGTATGCCGCCAGCTGCGCCACAAGTGAGAATTACATCTGATGGAGCAAGCACAATATGCTGTTCTTCTGAAAGATAGTTCGCTAAACTTTGACGAGCAAATTCAAAACCTGAATTGAGCATATAACCAAGGGAAGCTGGAGTGCTTACTTTATCAGCAAGTTCACGTAAAGCTGTTGCTACACACGCTGGAGGCGCTAAATCTGGATTGCCAAGACTGAAATCACAAACTTTATCACCATGAATAGCTCTTAATTGTGCGCCTGTTTCAAACATTTTACGAATCATAGAGCCTGATTCAATGTTCTGTACCATTTCTTTTGAGATAATTGACATTTTACATCCTTATTTATTCTTTTTTTGATTTATTTATACTTTTTTTGCTTATTTGTTTTTTGGCTTGTTCTTTTTGACTTATTTTTATCTTCACATCAGTGCAGATTTATCTGCTTTTTCATGTTCATTTATAAGATTTTCTAATGATTGCAACCAAAAATTCACAAAATCATGCGTTTGCAACAATGAAATGCAATGAGCATCACATTCAAAACCGTCATTAATAAGTTGTGATTTCCATGATTGATTATCGTCGCCCGCCATATCATCAAGAGTATGCGAACCTAAAAGCGATAAAAACGGAAATAGACTTATTTTTTTTATTTTTTGCTCATTCAAAGCTTTTTTTAGTTCAAAATAAGAGAGAGAGCCCTTCATACAAGCAAGAAATATTCTTTCGTCATATTCCTGCAAAGCTTTGGCAAAACGAACATAAAGCGCATTCGCCGAAAGCTCGTGTATCGACGCATTAGAAATATAGGCATTGTCTTTTAACATTGCAAAATTATAGGGAATATTGTCGTTCTTGCTTTTTCTTGTTCCATGCGCCATATAAACTAGTGCTATATTGTCAGCATTCGACTTGCGACAAATACATTCGTGCGAATCTTCCAAGTCATCATAATGTATATTATTATTCCCTGCTGCATACATACTATTGTGGACAGGGCATAGACTTGCAAAATTTTTTGCCATAGACTTAGCCATGTCAGGATAGAGATTTTCTTCAAGTAATAATGGCTTTGCAACACGAATAAAAACAGGGTAATTATTCATCATTTGCCTTGCTGCACGCACAAGAGTTTTATATTCAATGCCCGAAATGAGGTGTAAAGATTGTATATAAATATGCGTATACTTTTCAAAAACCATTTTTTCTAGGGCTTTAATAACTGAATCTGATTTCTTGCCTTGCTTAGCCAGTCGATCTCGGCTCAAATCTGAAGTAAAGGCATGGCGTACACTAAAGGGCTGAAATTTACGTTTAGCAAGCAAGCAAAAATCTGCAAAGCTACTTTCCGCTTTTTCAGAACCAAGCCCATAGGCTACTATAAGTATACCTATTTTTTTCATCAAATACGATACTCGCCTTTATATAGCTAAATAAGCCATTATTCAAATATGATACGTACCTGCTCTGCTGTTTC
Organism: uncultured Desulfovibrionaceae bacterium; assembly: GCA_964368925.1. Taxonomy (GTDB): domain Bacteria; phylum Desulfobacterota; class Desulfovibrionia; order Desulfovibrionales; family Desulfovibrionaceae; genus CAYJAZ01. Next base: position 5,348 of record CAYJDN010000147.1, read on the forward strand.
AGATTCACGCTTTTCAATAACACCAAGTTCAAAAACTTTTTGATTAATAGCCTTCAATTTACCCAATGTGTCTTCTAATTCACGCTGATCAATA
>CAYJDN010000148.1:0-5412 GCA_964368925.1 uncultured Desulfovibrionaceae bacterium
CGCACATGTCTACGATAAGAAAAGGAATATAGATAAGGAAACCAATGGTGAATCCTGTTTTTAGTTCGCTTAGTATAAAAGCCGCCACAAGCATGATTGTAGGCACTTCTTCTGTATTTCTTGGCTGATCCATTTGTGCTATGGAATAGAAGATAGAGAGATCTTTTTCTCTTGTATGTTTGAACATGAAGTCACGTATGGGATCTTGTGCAAGATCGAGGGCGACATCAAAATTTATATCATCGTTTAGATAGGGTTGAAGTGCTGTATCGTTGATTTGTTTGCCTACGGGCAGCATAATGATAAAGGTGATAAATATAGCTAATGAAGCCAACACTTGAGTAGGTGGTAATTGCTGTACGCCCATAGCTTGTCTTATAAAAGAAAAGACGATGATGATACGAGTAAAAGAAGTCATCATCATAACGATAGACGGAGCGAGCGAGAGCACAGTGAGGAGAAAAAGAACTTCTAGAAGCAATGAAACGCTTTCTGGTTCTTCTGCACCACCGCTTAATGTCATTGAAAGAGTTGGAATGAAGCTGTCTGCTGTTTCTATAGCGTAGGCATTATTTACGCCTATACCGACAAAGAAGATAGACAGGACTAGGAGCATGCAAATGCTTGCTTGCTTCGTAAATTTTTTTGACAATATTTGTGATAGATGCAACATAGATAACCTATCCCTGCGAATTTTCTTCTTTTGAGAAAGCTTTCATAAGCTTATCAAATGCCTTTACTGATTCTTTATCAGCTTCGGGGCGTGAAGAATTTGTATCATTTTCAGATACTGCTTCGGGGATAATATAATCTTCTGATAAAAGTGTCAAAGAAGAATCTGTTGATCCTATTAATAATCTCTTATTCAAATATTTGACGACATAGAGTGTTTTTTTAGGTGCTAGGGGCAGTTGAGCCTCTACTTTTAAATCTTGACGAGAAAAGGAAGAAGCGTGCATTTCCTTGTTTTTTTAGGAAATATAACAAAGCGTATAAGAAGCCAAGTAAGAGGAGAATTATTCCCACGGAGGAAAGATAACCGCTCCAAAAGGAGGAATCTTCTTTCATTTGATTGTTGAGTAATAGGCTTTGAGTATTCTCTTGTTTACTGGCTTCTTTTATTGTTTTTTCGCTTATTTGCTTTTCTTCTTGCCCTGTTTCTGTCATTATTTTTTATCCTTTCTTAACCCCATAAGAGGTTGTGTGTGTCGTCCACACGCGAAAGCCCTTTAGTTATAGGCATTACGCGTATCCCATAAGCGTATCTACCATTTTTAGTTGCAATATACATACCAGAAAATTCAACTTTATCGTCAATTTTCTTACCTGGATTCAATCTCACAGTTTCAGGCAAGCAATTGAAGTCTTCGCCGTCTGTACCGCCTATGACAAGTTGAACATTAAGTTCTTCAAGCGGGATTCCTGCTGGTATGACTTGTACTTTCACATTGAAAGGCTGTCCACAAACGAGAGTATCGCCATCTATTCCAGATACTTGAATATCGGTGATTTTCACGCCATTAAACTTACCAGCAACTTCATTTCTCCATTGCACTATAGAGCGCACAAGGGCGAAGTCGTCGTTTTCAAGCTCATATTGGCGTTCGGCAGTAGGCAGATACGATTTATTCCAATAGTCGCTTACCATACGATGTGAGCTATATTCGGCAGTCAGTGATTTTAAACTATTCTTTGAAATAGAAATCCATCTTTCTGAAATGCCGTATCCATCTTGATCGTAATAGGCAGGGATAAGGGCTTCTTCTAATAATTGGTAGAGAGATTCCGCATCAGCGTAATCGTCTTGATCATAGTAACGTAAATTTTCTTCATTTACAACAGGGCCTATAGTCCAGCCATTTCTTGGCTCTTCTTCATAGCCCTCACACCACCAACCATCAGAAATAGAGAAGTTAATTCCGCCATTTACAGGAACTTTTTGTCCTGAAGTTCCACTTGCTTCATAAGGGCGTCTTGGCGTGTTGAGCCATACGTCACAGCCTTGCACAAGAGATTTTGATACGGTTAGGCTGTAGTTTTCCATAAAGAAAACCTTACCCATAAAGCGTGGATCTTGGCTGTATTGCACAATTTCTTGAATGAGTTCAATACCTTTTTCATCGGCTGGGTGTGATTTTCCTGAGAATATGAAAATTACAGGTCTATCGCTTTGATTTATGATGCGAGCCAATCTGTCAGGATCAGCAAAGAGCAGGGTTGCACGTTTATATGGCGCAAATCTGCGAGCAAAACCGATAATTAATGTTTTTGGATTTAAAAATTCGTTGAGAACTTTTAAATTCTTTCTTGGAATAAGATATTTTTCCATATAATTTGGAATAATTTTCTTAATTCTATCTAAAAGCTTTTTCTTTTGTGCGAGTTTAGCGTCCCAATAGAGATTGTTTGGTATATTGTATACGCCATTCCATCTCTCGTCATTTGTGGTTAAATTTGACCAATCTCGACCAACATATTGATTGAGTAATTTGTCAAACTCTGCGCCAACAAAAGAAGTTGTGTGAATACCATTTGTTACATGAGAAATAGGCACTTCAGCTAAGGCTAGTCCTTTCCATATTCCACGCCACATTCTGCGGGATACGTCACCGTGTAACCAGCTAACAGCATTAGAGAAATTAGAGAAAGTGAGCGCAAGAATAGTCATGTCAAAATGTGGACTATTATAGCCCTCAATCTTGCCAAGGCATAAGAAGTCTTGCCAGCTCATACCAACACTTTGAGTCCAAAGACTGAAATAGCGTTCCATCATGCCAACGTCAAAGCGTTCGTTGCCTGCGTCAACAGGGGTATGCGTAGTAAATACACAAGAGCCACGCACAAATTCCATAGCTTCTTCTAAAGTCATGTGGTCTTCAAATTGATGCTTGCGAATACGTTCTAAAATAAGGAAAGCTGAATGCCCCTCATTCATGTGGAATACAGATGGCTCTAAGCCTAATCTGTAGCAAAGGCGAACACCAGCCATACCAAGTACAATTTCTTGACGTAGGCGAACATCTCTATCGGCTTCGTATAAACGAGCGGTTATTTGACGATCGTCATTGGAGTTTTTAGGAATATCTGTATCTAATAAATAAAGTTTTGCACGACCGACTCGGGCTAACCATGCCGCAACGTGTACCACTCTGCCTGGCATTTCAATATCAATAATGATTTGATTACCGTCGACATCTAAAATAGGTTCAACGGGGAGGGTAGAAAAATCATTGTATGGATATTCAGCAACTTGCTTTGCATGAGCGTCTAATTTTTGAATGAAATAACCATTTCTATAAAGCAAACCAATGCCAACAACAGGAAGAGCAAGGTCACTAACTGACTTCATATGATCACCAGCAAGCACACCTAAACCACCAGAATATATTGGTAAAGAACCATGAATGCCAAATTCACAACAAAAATAAGCTATAGGTCTATGTTCATCGACAATAATATCTTTTTCATTGTGTTTTGCGGTATAGCTTTTTATTGGCTCTGCCATATACTCATCAAATTCATTGAGTAATCTTTGATAGAGCGCCATATATTCTTCATCTTCTGAAAGATTTTTTAATTTTGCCAAGTCAGCTTGTTCAATTGCCAATATTGGATTGTGTTGACTTTGACGCCAAATTTTAGGATTGAATTTTGAGAAAAGTTCTTTAGCGTCAGTTTGCCAAGCCCACCACATATTTGCAGCTAAATCACGCAAACGGCTAAGCGATTCTGGCAATTCAGCAACAGCCGTGATCTTACGTAATAAAGGAGTGGTAGAAGAAGAAGCAGTAAGCACTCGAGCAAGCAATTCTTTTTTGCGTGCATTACTCAAATTCAAGCCTCTATGTGAAGATTTTTCGTGTGCTTTTTCATAGGCTTCAATGTAAAGGGCATAGAAAGAATCCCAAGTGCTTGAAGCTGCAACTTTACGAGCGTTTTTTCTATGCTCAAGCATTTCTTTTTCTGACATATGCGTATAATCAAGAAGCACTTTTTCTAAATCTATGGCCACTTCTTTATAGCTTTGTGAATGACGTGGCAATACGCAAACGCCCATTTTATCATTGAAATCTATCTGTTTTTCTAATTCTTTTGACCATCTTCCAAAACCTGAAAGATCTGTTGTGACTGTTGGCACGCCATAGGCCGCAGATTCATGCGGAGTGTAGCCCCAAGGTTCATACCAAGATGGGAATACACCAAGATCACAACCAGCCAATATTTCGAAATATTCCATGTCAAAGAAGCCGTCTTTTCCGTCCAACATAGCAGGAACAAAAACCACTTGAACATGATTACTTGGTTTATTGTGTAAGCCTAAACGTTGACAAGCCGTGAGAATGCTGTCGTTTGGCTCGTCATACACATAGAAAGGAGAAATAAAGCCTGCGTCTGTGTCGTAATAATCTGCTTTAATTTCTTCATCACCGCAAACAGCTTGCGGATTGATTCCATGATGTCCGCCCATAACTAAGCAAAGCACGAGCACTGTAATATCAGTCCCCTCCAATTGCTTATCTACATTAGCAAGAGCCTCTAAGAAAAGATTGACACCTTTGTTGTGATATTCATAACGCCCTGAAATAGTGAAGACTTTTAGATTGTCGCCTAATTTTCTACGCAACATATTTTCTACAGGCGGTAAGAAGCGTTCTCTTTGTGTTTTAGCGTATTCTCTATCTTGGCTATAGTCGTGAATGATGCTGAGGTCTAATCCATTTGTTGTAACAACATCAGGCGTTCTGCCTAGGAATACTTTTGCTTCTTCAGCTGTAATTTCGCTCACAGTAGTAAAACAATCGGCTTCACGAGCAGAAATTGATTCCATAGAGCATTTTGCAATAATATTATAAGCGGCGGCCTGCTGTTTTGGGTTTATTGTACCCATAAGTTTATAAATATCTACATCAGTGCTCGCCATAGCACGTCCAAGCATAGTGGCGTGTGTTGTAAAAACTGTGCCCACTTCTGGCGCGAGCATCTTTGTCGCAAGGAGACCAGCGCCACACATCCATTCATGGAAATGCGCTGTAGTGCGAACTTGTAGAGAGGAGAGGTAGGCCCGCCAAATTGAAGAGATAACTTCACCGCAGGTATAGGAAAAATAGACTGGTTCTTGATAATCAAAGCCGCCTGAAAGAGAGTCTACACCGTATCTTTCCCATAATTCAAAAAAGAGCTGATTATTATGTCTTTTTGAAAAGTCTACTAAGATAACCTTAGGATTTCCAGGTATTTTCCAGCGCCCATATCTACAATTTATTTCCTTAGCTGCAAGAGCAGGGCGTATTGAATTCCAAACAGGATCGTCAGTTTCTTCAAAATCTGGATTTCTTTTTAAATCTGGCCCTATAAGAAAGTAGTTTTCACCAAATTCTTCTTGTGCTTGGAGAATTTTTGAAACAATAACTT
>CAYJDN010000149.1:0-5356 GCA_964368925.1 uncultured Desulfovibrionaceae bacterium
ATTATTGGTTTGATTTAAATTTTTCAAAAATAAAATAAAAAAATTTATAAAAATCATTACGTTGGTAATAAAATGTGTACGACTCCAGAAGATTCAATACGATTTTCTTCCATATACAATAGAACTGAAAAACGCATTAGAAAAGAATTAAACACACTTATTGACACTCAAGACTCAAGACTTGCTGCCTTTACTGAAAAAGATTTGCTTGATGTCTTTGCCATTGCTTGTACTTCTTTGCCAGCGAAATACGTACATAAAGGAACAATTGTTATTGGTGATGGCATAAAAAATGTTGATATCACACTTGTACTTAATGACGCCATTGAATTTGTACGTGATAACCCTAAAGTTTAATTCGTTTTTTTTATTTTTAAATATCGTTAAAAATGCTTTGCTATTTAAGCTAAAATACCATATACAGTGTCCAAGGATTTATTATGAATTATATTGACATTGCACTTCTTATTATTTTAATTCTTTTCACTGTACGTGGTTTTATCCGTGGTGCAGTGAGTGAACTTTCAGGCTTTTTCAGCCTTGTGTTAGGGCTTTTTATTGCTCGCTCCTACTCTGCTTCTTTGCGTCCATTTTTATCTGCCTATGTACCTATTGACTTTGTCGCTATCGCATCATTTTTGCTCATGCTTATAGGCACGTATATACTTGTTATTATTGTCATGCATTTGCTCACTCCTTTATTTAGCCACCCAATTTTAGGTAAGATTAACGGCATTCTTGGGACTTTTGTAGGCGCATTTAAAGGTGTTTTCCTTTGCATGATTCTTGTTTATCTTGCTTCATTTATCTTCATTGCTAGTCCAAATTTTAATGCTTCTCTTCTTGTGCCTGCTTTTCAAGATATCATGCTATGGTTTCTCAATGAAAGCGGTCTTAAGATACCAGTATAATTAATAATTCTATATTACAATTAATAATTCTACATTTAACAAAATAGGATATTTATGACTCCTCAAGAAAAAATCACTCAATCTTTTGAAAAATTAAATGAAGTGATACTTTCATTACTTGATAAAGAAAAGGGCTGTCCTTGGGACAAAGAGCAAACAGCACACACACAAACAGAATATTTAATTGAAGAATGTTTTGAGCTTGTTGATGCCATTCGTAGTAATAAACCTGGCCACGTTGTCGATGAAATGGGCGATGTCCTTTTTATTATTGCTTTTATTGCTCATAGATATAGTGAAGAAGGGAAATTTGACTTAGCCGATGCTTTTAATGCTGGCGCTGAAAAAATGATACGTAGACATCCGCATGTTTTTTCTGACGCAAAATTTACCACTAAAGACGAACTTATCGAATCTTGGAACAATATTAAAAAACAAGAGAAAGCAGCTGCAAAAGAAGAACAAAAAGGCGTGTTTGGCTCTCTTGTGCGTAACTTGCCACCACTCACTAAGGCCTATCGTATCCATTCAAAAGCGGCACAAGCTGGCTTTACTTGGGAAAGTGATGAAGATGTAGAGCAACAAGTTGAAGCCGAATGGTTAGAGCTTTATGATGCTATGCAAACAAGAAATCCTGAAGCAATAGAACATGAGCTAGGTGACATGATTTTTTCTCTTATTGAGCTTGGACGCCGTAAGGGCATAAAAGCAGCTATAGCGACTGATAATGCCGCTAATCGCTTCTTAAATCGCTTTGAAAAAATGGAAGCTTTGGCTCAATCACGCAATATGGCTTTTGATGAATTAAGCCTCGAAGAGAAAGATGAATTATGGCAAGAAGCGAAAGCACTTCTTTCAAAATAGGTTTTATGCTCAAGTTCTTTCAAATTCTTGCTCTTGTAGCAACCTTTATTTCTTTTGCTCATTCCAATGCAAACGCTTGGTTTAACAAAAATAATGTCGGCTATGATTCTGAAATTATCTTAGCTGATGATGATTTAAAATATCTAGAAATTGATATTTGGTTTCCTACAAGCAAAGAAGCAAATCTTAGAAGCGTACAAAGAGAAGATAAGCTCTTTTTATACGCCACAAACGCTCAAGCAATAGAAGAAGAACTTGATCTTATTATTATAAGTCCGCCGCCTTTTGCAGAAAGTCTTGATTATGCTGGCCTTTCGCACACTTTAGCTAAAAAAGGCTATCTTGTTGTCACTATTACACATACTGGCGATAATAAATTGCAAATGCAAAGCACAATGACTGCTAAACAATTTTATTCAAGAGCTGAGCAAATAGCCCTACTCTTAGATTATATGGCAAACAATGCTGATTATATTATAAATAAAGATACTATCTCCCTCATCTCTTTCACAGAAACGGCCTTAGCCCCATTACTCATTCAAGGCTACAATCTCAATACACATCAATACGATTCTTATTGTCTTCAAAGTTTAGCAAGCTCTTCAAATTTGAAGAGAACAAATAAGAAGAGAAAAGATGCAGCGCTCTATAGTGCTAAAAAATCCTTTTGCTCAGATGAATATGCTGAACAAATTGAAACAATTATTCATCAAATCCCTTACGAATCAAAAAACTATAGAGAAAAAAGTGCACAATTTAAAATTGCAAATTATTTTCTTGTTGAACCTGTTTTAAGCTTCCTCTTCGAAGCAAAAAGTAATAGTAATATTTCAAAAAATCATAATCTATACGCATTCTACACTGAAGAGGAATATTTTTCTTCAAACGATGTGCAATCAGATTATCTCTCAGCATTACATAGAAGTGTAGAGAAAATTGACCTTGAAATCCCAAATTATATGGCTATATCAGATTCTTGCCCACCATCTGAAAGCCCTATTATGAACGATATATGTTATAACACGAGCTCTTCAAAAAGAAACTCGTATATAAATAAATTTATTGATAAAATTGAACAAATTTTAGAAGAAAAAAAGAATTAATTTTTGGAGTTTAGTATGTCATTTAGCGCAGGAAATAGAATTGAAGCACGTTGCACAAGATGTAAAGATGTCACAAGCCACATTGTTATTGTAGTCGTGGATAATTTGCCTGTAAAAGTAGAATGTTGCGCCTGTAAAAGCGTTCACAAATATTACCCTATTCAAAAACCAAGCGTAAAAAAAGACTCTAATCCTATACGTGTCAAAACAAATCAAAGCCGTGAAGCAAGCATTGAAAACGCTTCAAAGCAACAGAATATCGCTCGCCCTACTCTCTCAAGCTCTACTAGCTCAAGTGCAAGTTCAAGCGCAAATAAAACACCTATCAAAACTGAAAATGTTGAAAAAGAATGGCATAGAGCCCTCCTTAATAATCACTCAAATCCAAAAAGCTATTCAATAAATGTAGAACTTCAAGCAGGCGACCTTGTCGATCATAGCATTTTTGGCCCTGGTATAGTTCGTGATATTGTTGGTGCGGACAAAGCAGAAGTTTTATTCAAAGAAGGCGTTAAGATACTGAAATGTCAAGCTATTTAACGTCTACCTTTTAACTTTATTTATTAAAAAAAATAATATATATTATACATACTGTAACATAAACTATACAGAATATTATTTTTTAAGGTATGCAATGAAAAAATCAGTTTTTACTCTTATAATTCTTCTAATAATAATTGCCTTAGCAGGCTTTTTCTTTCAACAAAAAGACAATGCAATAGTCATTTTATACACAAATGATGTGCATACTGCAATAGATGAAAATATAGGTTATGCTGGCCTTAGTGCTTATAAAAATGACATGGAAGATATTTATAAAAAAGACAATATACTTCTTGTTGATGTAGGCGATACTTTCCAAGGCGGCCACATTGGGACAATTAGTGAGGGTAGTGCTGCCGTTGGCTTTATGAATGTTCTTGGCTATGATTATTTTGTACCTGGTAATCATGATTTTGGTTTCGGTATTCCACGCCTAATCGCTTTAACCAATGACTTAGAAGCAACAACACTTTCGACGAATTTCATTGATTTAGAAACTGATAGCCCTATTTTTCAGCCCTATAGCGTGCATGAATTCGAAAATGTAAAAGTTGCTTTTATCGGCATTTCTACGCCTAGTTCTTTTACTCATTCTACACCAACTTATTTCCAAAATGACAAGGGTGAATATAAGTATACCTTTCTTGGTAATGCTCCTGGTTTGAGCGAAGCTGAACAATTTTATAATTCAGTTCAGCGTAGTATTAATAATGCTATCAACGAGGGTGCTGACTATGTCGTTGCCCTTGGCCACCTTGGAACAGAAGAAGCAACTGCACCTTTTCGTTCAACAGACCTTATAGAAAACACAACAGGTATTGATGTTTTCATCGGTACACATTCTTATTCCTCTTTTGCAAAACGCATAATAAAAAATGAACAACAACAAGATGTTATACTTACGCAAACAGCCGAAAAACTAGAAAAATTTGGTGTTTTAACTATTGACCATGACAAAAATGAAATACATACCAAGCTTATAGGCAAAGAATACACAAAGAAAGACCCTGCTATTGAGAAGAAAATCGCTCAAATGCACACTCAACTAAATCCACTCTTACTTAAAATCATTGGTGTAAGCGAATTTCCTCTTATAGCTATCGAAAATGAAGTTGAAGTGGTTCGTTTGCGTGAATCAAATTTAGCCAATCTCGTAACAGATGCCTACCGCATCATGCAAGATAGCGATATTGCTATTATTAATGCTGGCTCTTTTAGGGATAATATTGATGTAGGCCCTATTAGCTATAAAACACTTGTTGATGTATTACCTTTTGCAAACGAGGTTCATAAAGTTACAGTAAGCGGACGTGAGATTCGTGATGCGCTTGAAATGGGCTTGCGAGAATATCCAAATCCTGACGGCGCATTCTTGCAAGTATCTGGTCTATCTTATGAAGTTCATGCAGATATTCCAAGCTCTGTTGTCGTTGATAGTCAAGGTAATTTTGTGAAAGTCGAGGGTGAATATAGAGCAAAAAATATCATGGTTGGCTATAATCCATTAAATTTAGATGGCGTTTATTCTATGGCTGCCACTGACTATATTCTTCTTCATAAGGGTGACGGTATGACGATGTTCAAAAATACCGCTCCGGACATAAATTATTTTACTGAATATGACCTTATCGTTAAATATCTTAATTCTTACTTGGATAATAAAGTAGGTTCGAGATATGCAGATCCTCTTGGTGACGGAAGAATTATCATAAAAGGCAATTAATTTAGAAACATACCCTGATTTATAAACATACCCTAATTATTTTTATATTACTCTTACAATTCAAGTCGTATAAGAATAATAAATAAAAAGCACATTTATATGCCAAATTTTTCTTGACAAATGATGAAAAACTGCATATAAATTTTGCTTGTGGAACGTGGAGAGGTGTCCGAGTGGCCGAAGGAGCTCCCCTGCTAAGGGAGTATACGGGG
>CAYJDN010000150.1:0-5350 GCA_964368925.1 uncultured Desulfovibrionaceae bacterium
GATTAAGGCGTAGGAGGTTATATGTCTAAAGGTCTTGGTCTGCGCGGTAGAGATGCTTTATTTAATTCTAGTGTAAGTATACAGGATAGAAAAGAAAACGACATCTATAAAGAAATTTCCCTTTCTTCTCTTAGCGCTTGTGCTTTTCAACCTCGTAAGCATTTTGATGAAGAAAATTTACAAGAATTAGCGGCATCTATTAAAGAAAAGGGCATAGTACAGCCCTTAGTCGTGCGCAAATTAGAAAATAATCAATATGAAATTGTTGCTGGTGAAAGAAGATATAGAGCCGCAAAACTTATAGGTCTTGAAAAAGTTCCTGCTATTGTGCGTGAATATAGTGACGCAGAAACAATGACTATTGCTCTTGTTGAAAACATTCAGCGTGAAAATCTAAATCCAATAGAAGAGGCGGAAGCTTTTAAATATTTGAAAGAAACCTATAATTTTTCACAAGAAGAATTAGCCAAGAGCCTTGGGAAAAGTAGACCACGCATAGCAAATGCTTTGCGTTTGTTGAATCTTCCTGAAAATATACGTGCTTATCTGCTTGATGGCTCTCTTTCTGGTGCGCATGGTAGAACATTGCTTTCTATGGAAGACGCTCATTTAATTGACGAAATGGCAGAACGCATTATTCAATATAAATTGAGCGTGCGTGATACTGAAAATATTGTTGATTATGTGAATGCTTATCATGCCTTGCCTGAACTTGCTCAAGCGCAAACTGCTGAACAAGAATCAGAGCAAGCAGAAAATATTGAGCACATAGAAGAAGTAAAAGAAGAAATTGTAGTTGCGGATGAAACGCAAAAAGCGAAAAATAATGCGCCTAAAAGGCGCTCTATGGCTAAATCAGAATTTTTTACTTCCTTACAAAAACAATTAAGAAAAGAAGTGCATAGAGGTACAACTATTTCTGGTACTTTGGAAAATGGCAAGATTGTTCTTCCTTTTGCAGGTAAGGACGAATTTGAAAATCTTCTGCGTTTACTTGTGCTTGGTGGTAATGAAGATATATTAAATGCGCTTCCAATAAGCTTAAATACACAAGTAGTACATAATTCAGAAGAAAATGATGAAGATTTGCATTCGACAGCGCCACAATATATAGAAAACCCTGCACGCATGGAAAAACATGAAGCCGAAAGCTTTGAAGATTTCGTTAAAGTAATGAAAGAGGGCGAAAAGCTTGATGGAAATTTTGACGAGAAATTAGGTGATACAATAGTAGACGATGCAATAGCAGAAGAAGCAATAGAAGCATTGAAAGATAAAGATGAAACTTCTACTGAAAGCTCGCATGAATTGCATGCCCAATTACATGATACTATTGTAAATTCAGTACAAAGCGAACTGTCATCTGAGGCGGATTTAGTAGGTTTTCCTTTTGATGAAGCTGATGCTCAAATAGATAAAGTAGATGCTCAAGTAAATGACAGTGTAGACAGTACGAATACAGATCTTCCTGACGAAATAAATGTGGGCGAAGTTATTGATTTTTCAGAAGAAATATCTTTAGAATCTGCTCTTCCTGATTCGCTCGATGCGCTTGATGCTTCATTTTCGCAAATAAGCGAAGTATTAGCTAGTTCAGCTGTTGATTTAGACAATGCAGAAAGCCTTGCGCAATTAGAAGAACTTGGCTTTGGTGAAGATATTGAGCATGAAGAAAAAGTAAATACAAGCTTTGACGCTCTTTTATCAGAAAAAGAAGACGAAAAAGAAAGCTTAGAATCAATCTAAGCTAAAACATACGTGTATTCTGTAAAAAATGCGTGTATCCAGTAAAAAAAATAAGGAAATAAATTAGACAATGCCTTTTCGCATCTTACTGCTTTTATTATTTATTTGTCTACCTACCATAGCACAAGGGGCAAATTATTATCCTCTTTATCCACCTTCATCTAGCCGTGAACTTGGGAATTTGGATTTTTCTATCATAAAAAGAGGTGCTGACGAGGGATTAAAAGTTTTTATTGCTGGCGGTATACAAGGTGACGAACCAGGTGGATTTTCTGCTGCTTCGCTTTTGTCTACGCATTATCGTTTTACCAATGCGCAAATTTATATAATTCCTAATTTAAATTTTGATAGTATAATAAAAAGAGCCAGAGGTGCTAGCGGTGATATGAACAGAAAATTCGCCGCCTTATCTGAAAAAGATCCACAATATGATGAAGTAAAGCGTTTACAAGAATATATTGATGAAATTCAGCCAGATATGCTTGTTAATTTGCATGATGGATCTGGCTTTTATTTTCCTGAATATGTGTCGGCATTGCGTAATCCGAATAGGTGGGGGCAATCACTTATTATTGATCAGGCAAAAATCGACTCTCCTTATGGGAATTTGGAAGAAATAGGGCAAAAGGTTATTTTAGAAGCGAATAAGAAAATTGAGAATGATGCCTACCACTTCCATGTAAACAACACGCATACTGACACTGGTCACCCAGAAATGGAGAAAACGCTAACATGGTATGCTATTCAGCATGAAATTCCAGCTTTTGGGCTTGAAGTAAGCAAAGAGTTTAATAAAGTTGAGCGGGTTTATTACCACCTCATTCAAATTGAAGCATTTTTTGAAACTTTAGGTATTGAATATGAGAGAGAATTTCCTCTTTCCACAAAGGGCGTAGCGCAAGCACTTGATTGTAATGTCTATTTAACTATGGCTCAAGGGCGTGTTGTCTTTCCTTTAAATGATTTGAAAAAAGAATTAAGGGGCTATATTCCACTGCCTCTTGATGCTGAATTTACTTCGCCACAACCTATAGTTGGAACTGTAAAAAGAAAAAATAGTTTTTCTGTGCATTATGGTAATAGTACTATAACTAATGTAGCTATGCGAAATTACAAATTATCTGAGGAATTGCCACAGGTTGAAATTGTTGTTGACGGGCAAAAACGTTTAGTAGAAATGGGCTGTATTGTTGAAGTGCAAGAAGAATTTTTAGTGTCGCATACTAAAGGGCTAAGAGTGAATGCTATTGGCGCTAGAGAAGAGATTTTACTCGATAGTATTATGACAGAGGCGAATGTTGAAATTAGAAAAGATGACTTTGACAGCCAATTTGCCATAGATAAAGCAGAAAATTTATATCGTATAGAAATTTATCAAGGAAAGGATTTTGTAGGAATGTTCTTGGTTGATTTTTCTCCAAAAGCTTTCAAATATGAAATTCTTACAAAAAGTTACTAATTATAAATAAATATAAATAGTTATAAGTAGTCATAAAGGCTGATAAAAATATTCGTTTATATTAATAGTTATTGATAAAATATAATCGATTCCTCTAAACGCAAGAGATATAAGAGAATTGGGTATGATTCATGGACGCGCAAAAAGAAAAATCTTCTTTTCAAGAAAAGGTTTATGAGCAAGATAATGCGCTTGCACGCAAGCTTAGTCCCTTTTGGTCAAGAATTTGCTTAGCGATTGCGCTTGTTTGGGTCGTTTTTCAATTATATTTCAATTTTTTTGGTGTCTTAGATGCTGTACGCTTGAGAGTTTGGCACATACTTTTTCTTATTCTCTTAGTTTTTCTTCTATATCCAAGCTATCTATCTAAAAAAACAAGTAAAATCTCTTCAAATGTCAATATAATTGATTTACTTTGTATTGTTTTAGGCTTTGTTTCCTTTGGCTATCTACTTTTATTTTATGACGATATTGCTTTGCGTGGCGGATATTTTGAATCGAGAGATATTTTTATTGCGTCCATAGGTGTAATTATTTGCTTTATGATGGCCTTTAGAGTGGCATCTAGTCTAGCTTGGCTTGCTTTAATTTTCTTTGCTTACAACTTTATTGGAGCGTATCTCCCTGGGGCTTTTGGGCATATTGGCTTTTCGTGGTCTAGGGTAGTTTCGCATTTATTTTGGGGCACACAAGGGCTGTTAGGCGTTGGTGTTGGCGTTGCTGCAAGCTATATTTTTCTTTTTGTTTTATTTGGTTCTTTCTTGAAATATACTGGTTTTAGTAATTTTGTGAACGACATTGCACTCGCTCTCGTTGGGCGCAGTGCAGGTGGCCCCGCTAAAGTTTCGGTTTTGGCAAGTGCTCTTATGGGTATGATAAACGGCAGTGCATTGGCAAATGTGGCAACTACGGGCGCTATCACAATTCCATTAATGAAGAAAAGTGGCTACAGAGCGGAATTTGCAGGAGCTGTAGAGGCTGTCGCCTCGACTGGTGGCCAATTTGCGCCACCAATAATGGGCGCTGTAGGCTTTATTATGGCGGAATTTTTAGGTATTCCTTATACTACTGTTATGCTCGCAGTTTCTATTCCTGCTTTTCTCTATTATTTTTCGCTTATTCTTGCTGTGCATTTTGAGGCAAAAAAGCAAGGATTACAAGGACTTTCAGCAGAAAATATTCCTAAAGCTTTAGAAGTGTTAAAATCCCGTGGGCATTTATCGCTTCCACTTTTTGTCTTAGTGGGGCTGTTGTTTATGGGATATACTCCTATTTTTTCTGCTTCAATAGCGATTTTTGCAAGTGTTTTAGCGGCAAGTTTGCGCAAAGAAACAAGAATGAGTGTAGCCACAATTATTCAGGCTATGTACGAGGGCGCTAGTTCAGCCCTGAGCGTATGCGTAGCTTGCGTTATTATTGGAGTTATTATAGGCACAGTGAGTCTAACGGCTTTAGGTATAGTCTTTGGACAAGAAGTTCTATCGTATGTAGGTAGTGGCGAAGCTACTGGATTTACACTCTATTTCGCAGCTTTTCTTGTAATGGCTATGAGCGTAGTGCTTGGAATGGGTGTGCCTGGAGTTGCGGCCTATGTTATTGTTGCTGCTGTGGCTGTTCCTGTACTTATTCGAGTAGGGGTGAGCCCATTAGCTGCACATAGTTTTTGTTTGTTTTACGCATGCTTATCTAATATCACTCCGCCAGTAGCTATGTCGTCTTATGTGGCGGCAGGAATAGCACATGCAAAACAAAGCGCTACTTCGCTTATAGCCATGCGCCTTGGTTTGGCTGGTTTCATCTTGCCATTTTTCTTTATTGACAATCCTCTACTATTATACAATCATACGCATGCAATTCATTCTACTTTATGGGCTTTATTTACAGCTACTGTAGCTATATATTTCCTTACGGCGGCACTTGAGGGCTATTGCCTTTCTTTATTAAGTCCATTGCTTAGATTTGTTTTCCTCATTTGTTCATTCTTGCTTTTGCATAGTCACTTATATACTGATATAATTGGGCTTTCTATATGCGGATTAAGCATGTTTATTCATTACAAAAAATCATAATTCTAGGAGTTTCTATGCCTTTGTTGAAAGAAAATAAAATTAAAAAATATTTTGTGATATTAGCCGCTTGCGCTTG
>CAYJDN010000151.1:0-1021 GCA_964368925.1 uncultured Desulfovibrionaceae bacterium
TTCATAGGGGTTTCCAAAGGGCCAAGTGGTCCTTTGGCCGTCGGAGACAAAAAAATAAAAAACTTTAAACTAAAGCAAACATTAAAATCGAAGTCCCAAAAAATTGCGTGCGAATGCACCAAAATCTTTACTATAATATAAAGTGTGCGTTCAGCACAAAAGGCTTTAGCGAACAAGCATTTTTGACACAAAATGCGCAGTGAGGATTTTGCGTGCGAATGCACCAAAATCTTTACTATTAAATCCCTTGCATAAAAAATCAAAATTGCTAAAATGTACCTATGACAAAACAAAAGCTCTGCACTATACTTTCTATTTTGCTTTTTCCATTTGGTAAAATTTACGCTTTTATTATGGAAATTCGCCGAAAGAATTATAAAAATAGCAATAAACAATTTAAAAGCCCTATGCCTGTACTGAGCGTAGGAAATATTTCGTGGGGAGGCACAGGAAAAACTCCTATCGTGGAATATCTTATTGATTTTGCAATAGAAAAATCTCTAAAGCCTATTATCCTAACAAGAGGGTATGGTGCTAAACCACCGCACACCCCTCTTCTTATAGATCCTGTAGTCCATAAAGCTACGGAATGTGGCGATGAACCTCTCATGCTTGCACAAACGAAAGCAGAAGCAAAAATCATTGTTGATCCACTTCGTTCACAAGCAGCAAAATTCGCCTTAGAGCAACTCAATTTTGATTTATTTATCCTTGATGATGGCTTTTCTCATTTAAAAATGCAAAGAGATTTAGACATAGTTTTGCTCACAAAAAACGATCTAACTGATGGTTTTAACAAAGTTATTCCATCTGGTACTTGGCGAGAGCCGAAGTCAGCGCTAAATGATGCTAGTGTTTTTCTTATTAAAGCAGAAGAAAATGAATTTGATGAAATTGAAAAAGATTTCAAGAAAAAATTTACAAAATACAATAAACTCCTATTCCCTTTCAAACTGCAAGCACTTGATTTAATAAATGTAAAAACAAATGAAAGCTCTTTTGACTATAATGAAGAATATGC
>CAYJDN010000151.1:1031-5338 GCA_964368925.1 uncultured Desulfovibrionaceae bacterium
CTAAAAAGCACAGAGGATTTTACAAAAAAAACTGCAAAAGCGATAAAATTCTATAAAGATCATCATAACTTTACACAAAATGATATAGATGAAATCAAAAAACTTGGAAAGCAGATAATCTGCACTCATAAAGATGCGATAAAACTCAAAGAATTCGATTGTGACACTTTTTTTTATTTGAAAATCAAGGCTGTATTTTATAAGCATCACAGTATTTCAAACAGTTTTGATGAATGGCTGAATGTAAGTTTTACAAAAATCAATAAAGAAAGTGCTAAATACTTTTCTAAACATTTAGAATATAAGGAAAATATATGGATAAAAAAACAATAGTCTTAGCAAGCCAAAATCAAGGTAAAGTTAGAGAAATGGCAGAACCATTCAAAGAAAGAGGATATACACTCATTTCCTTAGATATGCTTGACGAAAAACTTGAATTGCCAGAAGAAACAGGCAAAAGCTTCGAAGAAAATGCACTTATAAAAGCTCGCTATATAGCTGAAAAAACGAATACTATTGCTATAGCTGATGATAGCGGCGTTGAAGTTTTCTCTTTAGAAAATGCCCCTGGAATTTATTCAGCTCGTTATGCAAGCATGAGGAATGACAAAGAAATTCTTGAACAAAATATTCCTACAGATTCTAAGAATATTCTGCAAGCGCTCAAAGATTTAGAGAAATTTGAAAATCCAGCCGACAGAAAAGCTCGTTTTGTTTGCTGTCTTGCTCTTGTTTTTCCTGATGAAAGAGAAGATATTATTTCTTTTGGCTATTGGGACGGGGTGATAACTCAAGAATGTTTAGGAGAAAATGGCTTTGGCTATGATCCTATTTTCTTTGATGAAAATCTACAAAAAACAGCTGCACAACTAACAAAAGAGGAGAAAATGGCTTTATCTCATAGGGCAAAAGCTATAAAAAATCTTCTTGCACAATGCGACTTAGTGTTTTAACATAGTTCTAACAAAAATAGTGAGGAGTAACTCATGCTCTGGAAACATAAAGATTTACTTGATACCAAGGATTTGACAAAAGAAGAAATCCTGTATCTCTTAGAAAAGACAGAAGATTTTTATTCATTCAATAAAAATGCAATTAAAAAATCTGATCTTCTTCGTGGCAAGTCTATTATTTTATTATTTACCGAATCTTCAACACGCACAAAAACGAGCTTTGATATTGCTGGAAAGAGGCTTTCTGCGGATACTTTTGCCTTAAGTTCTTCTGGGTCAAGCATGTCAAAGGGCGAAGATTTAAGAGATACTGGCCTCACCCTACAAGCCATGAATCCAGATGCAATTGTAATCAGAGATTCTTCTTCTGGTGCTGCACAATATCTTTCACGCCATCTTCACTGCCCAATTTTGAATGCTGGCGACGGCTGGCATGCTCACCCAACGCAGGCATTACTTGATGCTTTCACGCTCAAACGTGCTTGGAATGGTGAATTTGAGGGTAAGACAGTACTTATCATGGGCGACATTCAACATTCACGTGTAGCTCGTTCAAACAAATATTCTCTTGAAAAGCTTGGCGTAAAGGTTCGCTACTGCGGCCCGTCTACTCTACTCCCACGTGGCATTGAAACATGGGGCGAAGTTTATACAGATTTAAAAGAGGCTCTTGTTGGTGTAGATGCTGTTATTTGTTTACGCATGCAATTTGAACGCCAACAAGCGGGCTTAATCCCATCAATACACGATTATACGCCACGCTATTGCCTCACTGAAGAGCTTATGCAAATTGCAAATCCGAATGCAGTACTCTTGCACCCTGGGCCAATAAATAGAGGTATTGAACTTTCTTCTGCGCTTGCTGACAGCCCAAGATCACAAATTTTAAACCAAGTTGAAGCTGGTGTTGCTGTTCGTATGGCCGCTTTAACAACACTTATTTTACGAGAAGGAAATTAATAATGAGTACTTTTCATCTAAAAAATGCACTCTACTTAGGTAAGACTACTGAAATTCTTGTAAAAGATGGTATTATTGAAGAAGTTGGCACAAATCTCACTTCAAATTATCCTATTATAGATGCTGAAAATCTTATACTATTTCCATCATTTATTGACTGCCATGTGCATTTACGTGAACCTGGCTTTGAGTGGAAAGAAGACATTCAATCTGGATTAAATACTGCTCTACACGGTGGTTTTGTGCGTGTTCTTTGCATGGCAAATACTTCTCCTGTAAACGATAGCGCAGCTGTTACCAGACTCATATTAGACAAAGCAGAACTTGCCTTTCCTCATGGGCCATATGTTATGCCGATTGCAGCAGCAACAATTGGATTAAAAGGCAAAGAATTAGCACCCTTAGGTGAATTAAAACAAGCTGGTTGTGTTGCAGTTTCTAACGATGGCGTACCAGTGACTGATACAGCACTTGTGCGCAGAATTATGGAATACGGCAATGATGTAGGCCTTGTATTCATTGATCATTGTGAAGAACCTTTTTTAGCGCATGGTACACATGCAAATGAAAGCGAATTTGCAACCGAAATGGGGCTAAAAGCTCAACCAGATATAGCTGAAGCTATGCAGGCAAGTAGAGATGCTCTATTATCAGAATATCTCAATATTCCCGCACATATAGCGCATGTTTCTGCAAAAGCAACCTTAGAACAGATTGCTTACGCAAAGTCAAAAAATATCAAAATCACAGCTGAAACTTGCCCTCATTATCTTACTCTCACTGAAGAAGCGCTAAGTGGCTACAATACGAATGCTAAGACCAATCCTCCTCTACGTAGCCAAAAAGATGTTGATGCAATGCGAGAAGCCATAAAATCAGGGCTTATAGATATGATGGTTACTGACCACGCTCCTCATGCCGATTATGAGAAAGATCAACCTTTTTCTTTAGCACCAAATGGGCTAACTGGACTTGATACTGCCATGTCTACTACTTGGAAATTATACGAAGAAAATGTCATTTCTCAAGAAGACATCATTCGTCTTTGGGTTGAAAAACCTATTGAAATCTTCAATCTACCTAATCATGGGATTGCTAAAGGACAAGCTGCGCATTTCTTCTTATTTGATAGTTCCATTGAATGGGAAGTAAGCCCTGAAACACTTTATTCTAAAAGCTATAATACTCCGCTGCTAGGGCAAAAACTTAAAGGTAGAGTTGTGAAGCATTTCATCAATGGCATTGAAGGAATACAGAAATAAATACACTTAGTTAGAGTGAATAGAATTATAGTATTTTGCTATTCTATAAAAGTAAAAAGGAAGATGAATTTTATATGTTCATCTTCCTTTTTTGTCATCAAATACTTGTCGAAAAGTTTTATTTTTTTCTGTTTCTTGTTCCTTCTGAGGTTACACGAACTAAACCTTTGAAATACATGTATTTATAACACATTGCATAAAAATTTTCGCATTCTTGCATTATAAAAAACTACAAAAGAGTTTTATACTTATTCTTCGCCCATAAGCTTTAGATAGAGTCTGCGACTAATCCAAGCATCTGTAGCGGCGTAAACAAGTTGAGCCTGACTCAAGGTTGAGCGCTCCCAATTACTACAACGCATAGTTTTACTTAATCTGCCCCCAAAAACTGTGGCGCAAAGTGTACGTAAGCCAGCTTCTTTATAGCCTTTTTCTTTTGCAATATTTGCTATATCTATATCGCCAGCGGCTTTAAATTTCGCATGTTTTTGCAAGAAAATCATATCATCTCTTAGAGCCACGCCGACTTTTAATATTTCACTATTTGAAAGTAAGTCGCACATAGTTGGGGCTAATTTTGTTTTTGAAAGCTGAATGACATAGACTTTTTGCGAAGTTGCAAATTGCATTATTGCTGGTTTATTAAGTGGGCCTTTTACGTAGGTAGGCTTTGTTTCTGTATCAAAACCTAATACTTTTTCCGACTTAATGTCTTCATAGGCTTCTGCCCAAGCGTCTTTCGAGTCAATAAGGCATATTTCACCAGCATAAGAAAGCAGGGGTAAATTTTGAATTTCTTCTTTTGAAATGACTGTAATTTCTGACATTATTCACCAAGTGGGATAAGCTGCATATAAACAATACTGTCGCCAGTAAGTATGGTTAATTTTAGCACATCATCTTTTTCAAAGCTATTATTTGCAACAGTAAGCAAGGCATTTGTTCTTTTATAATTATTGATACTAAATTCAGTAGCTCGAGAGGGAGTAAGTGCGTGTTCGTCGTCGTAATTACCCTTTTTCAATAAGCTATACACAATTTTGCCTGATATTTGCCCACGTTTTTCGCTATTATACAAATCATAGGAAATAGTGTATCTATTCTTATCTTTATGAGGCTTTAACTCAATCTT
>CAYJDN010000152.1:0-5316 GCA_964368925.1 uncultured Desulfovibrionaceae bacterium
AACCTGAACCTGAGCCTGAACCTGAACCTGAGCCTGAACCTGAACCTGAGCCTGAGCCAGAACCGACACCTGATCCTGAAGAAGGTGGCGACGGCTCAACTCCTCCTCCACCACCAGTGGAAACAATAGTAACTGCTACTGTAACAGAAAGACAAGACGGAACAACTTATGATTCTGCAACAGGCGAATTAAATAAAACTGACGCCGAAACTGATGTTGTAGATTTAAGTGCACACGCCGATGATCTCACAGTAGAAGACGGCAATATCACACTTGGCGGCGAATTAGCTGGTTTTGTAAACCAACTTGCTCCTGGCCAAACAGTAACTATTGAAATAACTAAAGATAACCAAACCTACCAAATTACTGCTGTAGGTAACTCTTCTAACGTAGATTCTCTTGTAGTTGAAGGCGATTTCGTAGGCGCAGGCACTGAAATCACTGCTGCGGGTGAAGAATATACATACAATAACGACAAATTAAGCCTTGGTAACAATGCTGATAGTGTGCACATCAAAGGCGACATGACGAATGGTTTCATTCATGGTGACGCTATGGAAGATTCTGTAACTGTTGACGGTACATTATCTGGTGGTACTATCTTTGGTAACCACGTAGTCGTTGGCAATCTCACTGACGATGGTACTATTAGCGCAAGCGACGATCACGTTGAAACTTTTGAAGTAAGAGACACTATGTCTGGTGGTATTATCACTACTAAAGGTGGCGTTGATGAAATTACTATCAATAATATAGTTGGTGGTAGTGTTGATGCTGGCGCAGGTAATGATACTATAGATGTTACTACTATGGCTGGTGGCACAATCAATGCTGGCACTGGCGATGACAAAGTTAGTGTTGAAAGCATGAGCAAAGGCACAATCTATGCTGGCGACGGCAACGATACTTTAAACATTGACTCATTAGCTGGCGGTTTAGTTGACACTGGCGCAGGCAATGACACTGTAACTATTGGCAATATGACTAATGGTACTGTTAACACCGGTATTGGCGACGATAATGTAACTGTAGGCGACATGTCTAAAGGTACTATAAATGCTGGCGACGGCAACAACGACATAACTGTTGGCGACTTCTCTGGTGGCGACATTCTTTCAGGTAGTGGTAGCGATACTGTTACTATAAATGGCGACATTTCAGGTGCAACTCATAATGTTTCTGGTCAACTTCACTCTAATGTAGCAGATGTTGATACTGGCTATGGTCAAGACACTATCATAGTAAATGGTAATGTAAACGGCGGCCATATCAATGGCGACAAAGGCGACGATTATATTGAAATCAATGGCAACATGACTGGCGGTTTTGTTGAAGGCGAATGGGGACATGATACAGTAGTATTAAATGGCGAACTCTCAGGCGGTTATCTCAAAGCTAACGAAGCTACTATTGATAAAATCAGCGGTGGTAAGTTAGAAGCTGGTGGCATGGGTTATGAAAGCTTTGAAATCGGCGAAATGACTGGCGGTGAGTTCTTAGCGCAAGGCCATAGAGATGACATTGTTATCAATGAAATGTCAGGCGGTACAGTTGATGCTGGTACAGGTGATGACTTTATCGTTATTGGTGAAGCTGAACTCCTCAAAAACATCAAAGGCGAAGAACAAGAATTTGATCCAAACGCAACTGACCTTTTAGGCAAAAACAATAACATCAGCTACGGCGAAGACAATAAACAAAATATTGGCGTTGCTATTGATGTTACTGAAAATACACAAGAAATGAAAGATGCTGGTGTAGGTTCACTTAGCGGCGGTACAATTATTGCTGGCGACGGCAACGATACCCTACACGTAACTGGTGACATCACAAGCACAAAAACAACTATTGATATGGGCACAGGCAATGATACTGTCAATGCTAACTCTATCGGTATGGGTGCTCAAGTAAGCACAGGTATTGGCAACGATACTGTAAACATCACTCAAGACCTTTGGGGCTGGAGCGATGGCGACAAAGCAACTACAGTTGACACTGGTGCTGGCAATGACACTGTAAATATTGGTGGCAACATTACTGGCGACGCAAAAGTATATCTTGGCGAAGGCAATGATGTTATCAATGTAACCCATGAAAATGGCCATAGCGGTACTGGTATGACTAGCGGTCTTATTGACGCTGGTGTAGGTAACGACACTATCAATGTAGACGAAGTTGGCCGTACAAATTCCAAATTCGCAGCTCCAAAAATTGAAGCTGGCGATGGCGATGACACTCTAAACTTAGGCACTGTTGGCACTTCAACTATAAACGGTGGCACTGGTAATGATACAATCAATATCGACACACTAAATGGTGAAGCAAACATCACCCTTAGCAACCGTCATACTGCTACTACTGTGGTAACTGGTGGCGACGGCGAAGACACTTTCAATATCACTGAAATGAATGGTGGACATTTATCAGGTGGTAATGGCGTAGATACTTTCAACATCACTGAAATGAACGGCGGCGCAATCTTCGGAAATGGCGATCCTTCTGAAGTTGATGTAACAAACATAACAACTCTAAATGGCGGTACTGTTTCAACTGAACAAGTAAAAGTAGAAACCATGAGAGGCGGACATATTGACCTTTACGAAAACCTCGCTGATGTAAAAGGCGCTGACGTAACTGTTACAAATATGCACGCTGGTACTATCACTACTGATTCTGCAAATATGTCTTTATCTTCACATGGCGCTGATGAAGTTTCAATCGGCAATATGTTTGGTGGTAAGGTTGATCTTGGTGGCGCTAATGATACTTTCACTGCAAACAACATGTACGGTTCAACCATGGGTCAACCAATTGTTGATCTTGGTACAGGCGATGATACATTCGACGTAACCAATATGTATGGTGGCGACGTATCAGGCGGCGCTGGCAATGATAGCTTTACAATTGACAACTTACGTGGTGGTTCAATTGACGCTGGCGAAGGCGACGACGTATTCAACGTAACGAGTATGGCAGGTTCTACTGTAGATTTAGGCGAAGGTAATGACGTCTTTGAACTAACTGGTACTATGGTAAATGGCGAAGTTTTCGGTGGAGCTGGTAGCGACACCTTTGAAATTGGCACACTAACCAACGGTACTATTGACGCTGGTTCTGGAAATGATGAAATAGTCATTTCAGTAATGAAAGATTCAGGCGCAACTATCTTAGCTGGTGAAGGCGACGATATTGTAAATGTGAATGAACTTTCAGGCACTTTCAAAGGCTCAATCGACGGCGGCGAGGGCGGTTCAGATACCTTTATCCTTAGCAATGCTGATGGTAATACCATTGAACTTACTGAAGACGGTTCACTCGAAATCAATGATGTTGAATTTGATAATATCACAAACTTTGAAAACATCAGTGGTGGCGCTGGTAATGATACTCTTATGGGTAACAGTGGCGACAACACCTTAAACGGTGGCGCTGGTGATGATACTCTATTCAACAGCTTTGGCGATGATTTGCTTATCGGCGGTGAAGGAAATGACACATTCACATTCACTTTAGAAAGCTTTGAAAATGGCGCTAATGACACTATCGAAGATTTCGGTAATGGCGAAGACTTCTTAGACCTTACAGCATTCAAGCAAGCTGGTTATGAAATCGACTTTAGCGCTCCAGATAGCATGATAACAATTAGCAATGGTGATTTTGAACAAACAATTACCTTGAATGATATTAGTGCTGATGTTGCAAGCCAAATCGAAGATCAAATCAGTCAAGATAACTTTGATGGTGGTATTGGTATTAAATTATAATTCATATTATAATGACATTATCTGATATCTGCATCATAAAATAAAACACAGAAAGGGATAGATTTTCTATCCCTTTCTTTTTATATTTTATTCTATAGACAATTCTTATTAAGAATAATAATTATTACATATTGTAAAAAAGCTTGACATGAGCTTAATTAATGTATATTCTTTTATCACTAGGAAGCAAGAAAATGATTCTTTGCTGTTGCAAGGTTGAGCTTCTTATTTTGAAAACTTCCCCGTACGATACTGTTGTATTGGCGGCTTGGAGTAGACAAAAGCCCTTTTTTTAGGGTGCGCTGCTCTTGTAAGATTGTACGCTTTAATTCCGCCTTTCTTACAGCAGGTTTGAATAACTTACTGCATAAAAAATAGTTGTTGTCGTGACAAATACAGTTGTATTGGCGAGGAGGTGCACTTATTTAAAAGCCTACTCCGAAATACTGTTATCGGCATACACAAAACGTGTAGACTTATTACCTTATTAAATAATTTTCAAACAAAAAACACTCACGTGCATGAGCAAGTTTATAACAACTTGTATCATCAATATAATCGCACGCTTAGAGTATGTATTCTTTTGTTTTAGAAAGTTTATGTAAAGGATTTACTATGGCAACATTAAATCTTAATGCTCCCGCAAATGGAGCACAAAATGTATTCGTTATCAATGAAGATGTTACTTCCTTAGATTTAGCTTTTGATTCTTCTGAAGCATTATTTGAAAGATCTGGCGACGACTTACTCATTTCTTTTGAAGACGGTTCATCTATTTTATTAGAAAACTTCTATGACGTTTATTCAGCTGATTTCATGCCTGAATTCGTTTTAGACGGATTTACAATTGCTGGCGAAGATTTCTTCACAGCCTTTGACTCAAACCTCATGCCTGCTGCAAACCAAGGCACAAGCACACATACAGTAGAAACAGAAGGTTCTGAGCAAAGTTCTTATACTACAAACCAATCAAATACATCTCCATCAGATTCTAACACATTCAGCACAATTGGTGGTGATGCTGGTAATGCTGGAAATTATGACACAATTGGCCTTAATTCAAACTTAGACTATGTAAATATAAACCGTAGCACAGGCGCTGGAGCTGGTGCTGGCACAGGTAGTGCTGGTGGTGGTACTGGTGGTAATAGTGGAAGCGGCGGCACAACTACTCCTCCTACAGATGGTGGAGATGGTAGCAATGGTGGTACATCACCTGATCCTACTCCTACTCCAACACCAACACCAACACCTACTCCTACACCTACTCCTACCCCAGATCCAGAAGAAGATGGAGATTTAACTCCTCCTGTAACTCCTGATCCTGAACCAACTCCTGACCCTGAGCCAACTCCTGATCCTGAACCAACTCCTGATCCAGAACCTACTCCAGATCCTGAGCCTACTCCTGATCCAGAACCAACTCCTGATCCAGAACCTGATCCTGATCCTGATCCTGATCCAGACCCTGAGCCAGAACCTGAACCTGAGCCAGAACCTGAGCCAGAACCGACACCTGATCCTGAAGAAGGTGGCGACGGCTCAACTCCTC